>DVDZ01000103.1 GCA_015296025.1 Thermosynechococcus sp. M46_R2017_013 | reverse complement strand
GGAATGGGCATATCTACTTTCTCTTCTGTACGCCGATAAAGATAGATAAAGATATTCTAGACGCAGTCCTCGTCGGAGTCTTCAGGGTTCATGACATCCCTTTTCTCAGTCAATCAAGGCAAGAATTCACTGAAGAGCCTAGCAACGAGAAGGCTTCCACAACTCGACGCCATCTCGCTTATCCACCTGCTGTAGAAGCACCTTGACGGCTTCATCGCGAGCCGTAGGCAGAACTTTGCCGGTAAAGTCGGGATGAATTGGCAATTCTCGGTGTCCGCGATCAATGAGTACCAATAGCCAAATGGCACTGGGGCGACCGTAGTCATGGACGGCATTGAGGGCAGAGCGAATCGTGCGGCCACTAAAGATAACATCGTCCACCAAGACCACAATCCGCTTAGAGAGATCAACTGGAATCAGAGTCTGCTGGGGTGTGCGCGGGCCGATGCGATCCAAGTCATCGCGATAAAACGTAATATCCAACTCACCAATGGGCAGGCTCAGCCTTTCCAATTGTGCAATTTGTTGCCCTAGGAGCTTGGCGAGGGGAACTCCACGGGTATGAATACCCAACAACACCAATTTGTCGAGGGCATCGCGAGCCTTTTCCACCACTTGGGAGGCTAAGCGCGTTACGGTGCGCCGCAGATCATCAGCACTTAAAATTTCAATGACTTCACCAGCCATGGCCGTCACGGTAGGGAATTTACAAATTTTAGCGAAATTCCCGCAAAAGAGACCCTACGCCAAGCGGGTAGGGTCAAAGACGCAGTTAGGAGGTATCTTGCTTCCCTACGATACTGCCGATCTTTTGGGGGAGCTAAAGCTTTTACCAATTCTTTAGATTTGGCGCAATTAACTGTTACGATACATGAGAAACTGTTATTTATAATATCAAATTCTCAGTAGAAATCTAGTTTGGGCGGTTTCAAGCGTCTTCAATCCTTAAAAGACTGTGGGTGGCTTGCTCCTCTGTCCCTCGACTACCCTAAGAGCTAGGCAAGAGTTCTTTAATTTAAATATTGGGCAATGACCAGCACTCCGTTTCGCATTCATGCTCCCTTTGAACCCACCGGTGATCAACCCCAAGCAATTCAAAAACTGGTTGCAGGGGTTCAGGCGGGCTATCGCTTCCAAACGCTGCTAGGGGCAACGGGTACGGGCAAAACCCACACGATTGCCCGCGTCATCGAGGCCGTTGGCCGCCCCACCCTTGTCCTTGCCCACAACAAAACCCTAGCGGCGCAACTGTGCAACGAACTGCGCTCCTTCTTTCCAGAAAATGCAGTTGAGTACTTTATCTCCTACTACGACTACTACCAGCCTGAAGCCTACATTCCTGTTACCGACACCTACATTGAAAAAAGTGCTTCGATTAACGAAGAGATTGATATGTTGCGCCACTCCGCCACTCGCTCCCTTTTTGAACGGCGGGATGTCATTGTGGTTGCCTCGATTAGTTGCATTTATGGTCTAGGAATTCCAGCGGAGTACCTAAAAGCAGCCATTCTTCTAGAAGTGGGTTGTGAAACGGATCTGCGGCAACTCCTGCGGCAATTAGCCACGATTCAATACACTCGCAATGATGTGGAATTGGGACGGGGGCGTTTTCGGGTCAAAGGGGATGTTTTAGAGATTGGTCCGGCCTATGAAGATCGCATTATTCGCGTCGAGTTTTTTGGCGATGAAATTGAAGCCATCCGCTATGTAGATCCGCTCACGGGGGAAACATTGCAGAGTGTAGAACGGCTGAATATTTACCCTGCCAAACACTTTGTCACCCCTGCTGAGCGTCTTGAAGCCGCCTGTAAAGCCATTGAGGCGGAGCTGGAAGCGCGAGTTGCCCAGCTAGAGGCAGAGAATAAGCTCCTAGAGGCGCAAAGACTTAGCCAACGCACCCGCTATGACTTGGAAATGTTGCGGCAGGTGGGTTACTGCAATGGAGTCGAGAATTACTCGCGTCACTTGGCAGGCCGGGCAGCGGGGGAACCGCCGGAGTGTTTGATTGATTACTTTCCTGAGGATTGGCTACTGGTGGTGGATGAATCCCACGTTACAGTGCCCCAGATTCGCGGCATGTATAATGGCGACCAAGCCCGCAAAAAAGTCTTAATTGACCATGGCTTTCGACTGCCCAGCGCGGCAGATAATCGCCCCCTCAAGGCGGAGGAATTTTGGCAGAAGGTTAACCAGTGTATCTTTGTGTCGGCAACACCGGGCGATTGGGAATTAGCGGTATCGCAAGGGCAAGTGGTGGAGCAAATTATTCGCCCCACAGGGGTTGTAGATCCACAAATTTTTGTCCGCCCGACCCAAGGACAGGTGGATGATTTATATGGGGAAATCCGCTTGCGCTGCGATCGCCAGGAACGAGTGCTGGTAACTACCCTCACCAAACGCATGGCGGAGGATCTGACAGAATACCTACAGGAGCGGGGAGTGCGGGTGCGCTACTTGCACTCAGAAATCAATGCCATAGAGCGAATTGAAATTCTCGAAGCCCTGCGCCAAGGGGACTTTGACGTGCTGGTGGGGGTCAATCTGCTGCGGGAGGGGCTAGATCTGCCGGAAGTTTCCTTGGTGGCCATTTTAGATGCTGACAAGGAAGGGTTTTTGCGGGCAGAGCGATCGCTCATTCAAACGATTGGCCGCGCAGCCCGCCATGTGCGAGGACAGGCCATTCTCTATGCCGACACTCTCACCGAAAGTATGCAAAAAGCCATCCAAGAAACGGAGCGGCGTCGCGCCATTCAACTGGCCTATAACCAAGCCCACGGCATCACCCCCCAGCCCATTGTCAAGAAAACCAGCAACGCCATTTTGGCCTTTTTGGAGGTTTCCCGCCGTCTGAATGCCGAGGCGGTGCCGGTATTGTCTTCCCAAACGCTACAGGAACTTAGCCTAGAGGACATTCCCCAACTTATCCAAGACCTAGAGGCAAAAATGAAGACAGCTGCTCAAGAGTTGGCCTTTGAAGAGGCTGCTCGCTATCGCGATCAAATTAAGCGTCTGCGCGATCGCTTGCTGGGGCACTCCTAGAATTATGAACTTTTGTAATAGTTCGCAACAGTCCGTAAAGGGGAGCAAAGGGGGGGAAACCCGCCCATGGTAAGCTAAGTACGATTTTAGATCCGCGCATTTTGGCTGGCCTTCGGGTTGACGCTAGTTTTACCAGTTCTAGGAGTAAGAAAAACTTATGCGTGATGCCGTCACCACACTGATTAAAAACTATGACTCCACCGGTCGCTACCTCGATCGCGATGCTGTTGACCGTTTGCGCTCTTACTTTAATTCCGGTGCGGCGCGGGTTAAAGCGGCGGCGGTGATCAATAGCGATGCCGCAGCCATTGTTAAGGAGGCTGCTGCTACCCTTTTCACGGAGCAGCCGGAACTGATTCAACCCGGCGGCAATGCCTACACCACCCGCCGCTATGCCACCTGTTTGCGGGATATGGACTACTACCTGCGCTATGCTACCTATGCTATTGTGGCTGGAGATGTCGATGTCCTCAATGAGCGTGTTCTTGAAGGTCTGCGGGAAACTTACAACTCCCTTGGGGTGCCTATTGGTCCAACGGTGCGTGGCATTCAAATTATGAAAGAGATTGTGCGCGATCGCGTCGCTGCCGCTGGCATTGAAGACACCAACATTGTTGAACAGCCCTTTGACTATATGTGCCGCCAACTGAGTGAAGTGAATATTTAGGTTGGCTAAGGCAGAAGACTCTGCAACAATAGAGGGCGGTAGCAGCGGCGATCGCCCCTTTTTTGTTTTGTGCAGCAACTATGAAAATCCGCATTGGCAATGGTTACGACATCCATCAATTGGTTCCAGAGCGACCGCTGATTTTAGGTGGTGTCAAACTAGAACACTCCCTGGGACTTTTGGGACATAGTGATGCCGATGTCCTGACCCATGCAATTATGGACGCCCTCTTGGGTGCCCTCAGCCTTGGCGATATTGGCCATTACTTTCCTCCCGGTGATCCGCAGTGGGCAGGGGCAGATAGTCAAGTCCTATTGGCAAAAGTGGCGGCACTGATTGCAGAACAGGGCTGGCAAGTGGGCAATATTGATGCGGTGGTCGTGGCAGAGCGTCCCAAACTCAAGCCCTACCTTGACCGCATGCGCGATCGCCTGGCAATGACTCTTGGCATTGATCGTGACCAGATTAGTATTAAAGCCACCACCAATGAAAAACTAGGACCTGTGGGGCGGGAAGAGGGGATTGCTGCCTATGCGGTCGCCCTACTCCAATCGGCAGCCTAGGATGAGTCATTACCTGACATAGAGACTGTGGTGAAAATCCGTTTGCTCGCACTGGCTTTCCTCTAAATTGGCATGGCGAAAGTTTGCCCAGCAACAGGTCGCCCGCTTGAGGTTGGCACGAACAAAAAGGGCGTGGGCAAAGTACCCCCGAGTCAATCCCGCATCGGCTAAGTTGGCTCCATAAAAGTTGCAGCGATAGGCCTGAACCCCCTCAAGGGAAGCCTGCACCAGTTGAGCAAAGCGGAGTGTAGCTTCGTTGAGACTCGCTCCCATGAGCAGGGCAAAGGAAAAGTCACTGGCAGCGGCCTGGGCATGGCTGAGGTCGGCTTCACACCAATTGCTGTGGCGACAATCTGCCTGCTCAAGGGTAACCCAAGAGAAATCGGCATAGCTAAACCGGGCGTGCTGTAGATTGGCCAGCTGAAAATTTGCCCGCTGGGCAGTGGCGCGATCGCCCACCGTTTTCAAAAACAACGCGCCGCGACAATCAGCATCATTGAGGTTGGCGGCTGTTAAATCTGCCTGATAAAGGTTGGCAAAGCGTAAATCTCCATGGGCAAGGTTCACTTCCCGCAGGCAGGCACGGCTAAGGTTACATCCCCGCAAATCGTAGCCCCGCAGATCCATGCCCGTCAAATTCATGTCACTTAAATCTACAGTAAGCTGAGGATAGGTTTGCCGCCACTGGTTCCAGAGGTGTTGGCCCCCCCGCAGGCGATCGCTGACTACCTGAGTTGAGTGCCTTTTGATCATCATTCTTGCCTCGAGATTCTTCACATTTCGTTATCGTGACGCGAAATTTGATAGAATTCAATCTATGTAGCTCTATCGCTGACGAAAGGAGAGTGGGTTTGAAACAGGCAACCCTACATCAGCTTAAGGTTTTTGAGGTCACTGCTCGCCACGGAAGTTTTACTCGTGCTGCTGAGGAACTCTTTCTGACGCAGCCCACCGTCTCGATCCAAATGAAGCAGTTGACCCGTGCCGTTGGTATGCCCCTCTTTGAGCAAGTGGGCAAACGGCTCTATCTCACTGAAGCTGGCAAAGAACTGTTGGCCACCTGTCAAGACATTTTTGAGCGGCTTGAGCGGTTTGAAATGGCCATTGCTAACCTCAAAGGTCTAAAGCAGGGACACTTGCGGCTGTGTGTGATTACCACGGCCAAATATGTGATTCCTCGATTACTGGGTCCTTTTTGCCAGCGCTATCCTGGGATTGATGTCTCCCTCACGGTTACCAACCACGAACAGGTGGTGGAGCGCATCCGAGGCAATATGGATGATCTTTACATTCCTAGTTGCCCGCCAGAGAATGTGGATGTGGAATGCCATCCCTTTCTAGACAACCCCCTAGTGGTGGTTGCCCCCAGTCACCATCGCCTCAGTGGCCGCAGTAAAATTCCAATTCAAGAGTTGGCAGGAGAACCCTTTATTATGCGGGAGCAGGGGTCGGGCACCCGTCAAGCGGTGGAGAAACTCTTCGCAGAGCACGGTGTGCCCATCAATATCCGTCTTGAATTGGGGAGCAACGAATCCATTAAGCAGGCGATCGCCGGTGGTTTGGGAATTTCTGTGCTTTCCCATCACTGTTTGGCTCTTGACCGTGAGTCCAGCCAGTTGACTATTCTCGATGTGGAACACTTCCCAATTCAGCGGCACTGGCATCTGGTTTATCCTGCGGGCAAGCAACTGTCGGTGGTGGCTCAAGCCTTTTTTGAATATGTCTCAACCGAGGGGCGAGAGATGATTGAATCCAGCCTCACCTACCCCAGTGGAGCGGCTCCTGCCAAGGAACTCAACCCTGTCTAGCATGGTCAAGCTGCAATTTCTCGCCCTTCCCGATCCGCCAATCGCAGCAGCGCACAGTCTTTTGTTGCTCCATGGCTGGGGTGCCAATGCCGCAGATTTAATTTCCCTGGGGTCATTGCTGGCGCCCCAAGCCCAAACCTATGCGGCGGAAGCCCCTTTCCCCATCCCTACGTTGCCCAAGGACGGATGTGGTATGACCTCAATCAGCACGATGCCCTCAGCGGCTCATTATTGTTAGATGAGCGGGCAACAGATTTAGCCACCAGTGAAGCTGCACTGCGGGAGTGGATTGCCAGCTTGCCCATTGATCTAAGCCGCACAATTTTAGGGGGATTCTCCCAAGGGGGAGCACTGACATTGGCCGTGGGCTTAACATTGCCGTTGGCGGGGTTAGTGGTCTTTAGTGGCTATGTGGTGCGCCCGCCAGTGGTGACTACCACCGCACCACCGGTGCTAATGATCCATGGCACAGCGGATCCTATAGTGCCCTTTGCCAGTGCCCAAGCCAGTTGGCAGGCACTGCAAGCAGCAGGTGTCAAGGGAGTGTTTCATGCCCTGCCCATGGCCCATGAAATTAATGACACAGCAATAGCGATCGCCCGCCGGTTTATCGAAAATGCCCTTTCTCAAATCAACTCAAACTAACAAACTAAGTAACCCATAGCCGAGTAGGGCGCTGCCAATTGGAACTGTGAGATTATCAATTCCCCGCCAAGCAATCAATTCCAAGAGGGTAGCCCCCAGACCCAGCAAGGGGGCAATCCAGAGCAAATCCAAAGCAGCAACAGGAGTGAGAGATAAAGCGGCGACGAGGGTACTCACCGAGAACATTGTCAGCGTTCCTTCCCAGCTTTTACCCGTTCGCAGTAAAGGATGTCGTCCCCAATGAATCCCCACAAGGGCAGCTAGGCCATCTCCCCAAGCCATCACTAAAATTCCCAGAACTGCAAGTTCCGGCAGCCTGTCCCAAAAGAGCGCCATCAATGTGCCAATACTCACGGCATAAAAAAACGTGCCCCAGCTTTGTCGCCCCACCCCGCTAATACTGGGAAAAATAGGCACCCAATGGGAAAGAAGTGTAATCACACTGGCGATCGCTGCGGCCACAATGCCCCAACTCGTGGGAACCCCTAGGACGTAGGCAATGAGGATAACTTGACCGGCACCGATGTGAACCACTTTCCGTGACCATTCTTTGGCATTGGGAAACCCAGCGTGAATGAGTTCTGCTATGACCAGCACTAAGCCCAGCCAACCTGTGACCAAAATACCTGCCCAGAACATTCTCATTGCTCTCCTCAGTTAGCGGTGGCCTTTTGCTTTGCGTGCTGGGCAAAAAACTGTGTCACAATTTCCAGAATGCGATCGCTCGCCTGACCATCGCCAAAGGGATTAATTGCCGTTGCCATACGCTTGTAAGCTTCTGAATCCGTGAGCAGCTCAATTGCTGCCGCTGCAATTGTATCCGCAGACGTGCCCACCAGTTTGGCGGTGCCAGCGGCAACGGCTTCCGGCCGTTCAGTGGTTTCTCGCAAGACCAGTACGGGTTTACCGAGGCTAGGTGCCTCCTCTTGCAGGCCACCGGAATCCGTAAGCAGAAGAGTTGATCCCTTAATCGCGGCCACGAGGGCAGGATAGTCCAGCGGCTCGGTGAGAAAAACGCGAGGATGGTGCTCTAAATAGCGCTTAAGGGGTTCACGCACGGTGGGATTGCGGTGTAGAGGCAATAGCAAGGCAGTATCGGGAACGGCGTCCAAAATCTTCAGGAAACCATTGGCAATATCCTCAAGGGGGGCACCCCAGTTTTCACGGCGGTGAACAGTGGCCAACAGGACTCGGTACATTTGCCAGTCTAGGCCGGGGACATCACACACAGGCTGGCGATCGACCACCTGTAGGAGGGCATCAATGACAGTATTCCCTGTCCAGTGAATTGTACCTGTGACCCCGGCGGCCTGAAGATTCTTGACGGCTTGCTCGGTAGGTGCAAAATGTAACTGCGCCAATTGGGAAATGAGACGGCGGTTGGCCTCTTCTGGATAGGGATTATAGAGGTCATCAGTGCGCAAGCCCGCTTCCACGTGACCGACGGGGATCTGCTGATAAAAGGCGGCAAGGGTAGCGGCAAAGGCCGTTGTCGTATCCCCCTGTACCAACACAAGGCAGGGCAGGAGTTCTTGATAAAGTTGCTCGAGGCCTTGGAGAGCACGATAGGTAATTTCGGTCAGGGTTTGCTTTGGTTGCATAATTGCTAAGTCGCGATCAACCCGCAGGTCAAACAGCGCCATTACCTGATCCACCATTTCGCGGTGCTGCCCAGTGAGAACAACGTAGGGTTCAAACAGGGGCGATCGCTGGAAAGCTTGAATGACCGGTGCCAATTTGATTGCCTCCGGGCGTGTACCCAACGTAATACAGATTGGGATGGGGGAAGCAACCATAGCCACCTAGATGCTGAGAACAATCATTCTTAGTGTAAACGGAAGCAAGTGTGCCGTCCCTATGAAAAGAACTGTATGTTAATAATAGAAAGGAATGCACCGCCATTGCGCTCGCTGAGGTGGCCATGATTGAAATGACTGTTGCTGGAATTGCCCTTGATGCCACTAACCATCGCACGCCAATTGTGTTGCTCAAAGACGGTGCTGGACGGCGAGCACTGCCCATTTGGATTGGAGACAATGAGGCGCGGGCAATTTTAATGGCCTTGGAAAATCAACGGGCACCGCGACCAATGACCCATGATCTGATGGCGAATATTCTCAACGAATGGAATATGACCCTAGAGCGGGTGGTGATTCACTCCCTCGAAGACAACACCTACTATGCAGTGCTGACGCTGCGTCAAGGGGAAACGCGCAAGGAAATTGATGCTCGTCCCAGTGATGCCATTGCCCTGGCGCTGCGCTGTGATTGTCCGATTTGGGTAATGGAAGCAGTGGTTGCCGATGCTTCGATTCCCGTGGATCGCGATGCGGATGAGGAAGAACGCCAAGCCTTTCGCCGCTTTCTAGATTCGATTCGACCCGAAGATTTTATTCAGCAGGGACGGGGAATGGAGGAGGATTCCTCCGCAGGCTAGAATGCACTACCGCCGCTTTGGTCGCACGGGGCTAAATCTATCAGTATTTTCCCTCGGAACGATGCGTGCCTTGGGCAGTCCTGAGGTGATGCAGGCGGTCATTGAGGCAGCGATCGCCCACGGCATTAACCACATTGAAACCGCTGCCGCCTACGGTGCCAGTGAAGCCTATATTGGTCGTGCCCTCAAGGCGCTAGGTCAGCCTGCTGTTTTTATCACCACCAAATTACTGCCCCAAGGGGATGCGGATCAGGTACAGCGGCAAATTGATCAATCCCTTGAGCGTCTTCAAGTCTCACGGTTAGACGGTGTTGCCCTGCATGGGCTCAATACCCCTGAGCATCTCGCATGGCTAACTAGTGGCGGAATGGCAATGCTGCGGCAATTGCAAGCAAAGGGGGTGATTGGTGCTCTGGGGTTTTCGAGTCATGGCTCGTTGTCTGTAATTTTGCAGGCAATCGCCAGCAACCAGTTCGACTTTGTGAATCTGCATTACACCTACTTTCAACAGCGCAATGCTCCGGCGATCGCTGCTGCCGCGGAGCGGGAGATGGGGATTTTCATCATCTCCCCTGCAGATAAAGGGGGGAAACTCTACCAGCCTTCCCCCCGCCTCCAAGACCTCTGCGCGCCCTTTCATCCCCTTCACTGGAGCTATCGTTGGTTGCTCAGCCAACCTGCCATCACCACCTTGAGCATTGGACCTGCCACTGTTGCCGAGTTGGCTTTTCCCCTAGCCGTGGCCGATCAGGTGGGACCCCTTAGCGCTGAAGAGCAAGCCGTCGGCGATCGCCTGCAAGCAGTGATGCAGGAAACCCTAGGCTGCGATTTGTGTCAACAATGTTATGCCTGTCTGCCCTGTCCAGAGGAGATTCACATCCCCGAGGTATTGCGGCTTCGCAACTTGGCTGTCGCCTACGAGATGACTGAATTTGGTAAGTATCGTTATGGCATGTTTGGCCGTGCCGGCCATTGGTTTCCCGGCCAACCTGCGGATCATTGCACTGAATGTGGAGAGTGTTTGCCGCGCTGTCCCAGTGGCTTGGAGATTCCTCGGCTACTGCGGGAAACCCATGAGCAGTTGCAAGGTCCCTCGCGATCGCGCCTTTGGCAGGATGTTTAATTTAATCCAGATCAGAAAAGGGTGTATCTAGACCGCCAGAGCCGCCTTCTCCATCACTGTTAACAATTCCTGCCATAGCTTTTGGGTCACCGGACCTGGACAGGTTGGTAAAACCACATTGTCTATTTGGCGAATTGGCATAAGCAGGCGCACCGAGGAACTGAGAAAACCCTCACTGGCTGTTGCTAGATCCTGTGGGGTGAGAATCACTTCGCGATGGGGCATGCCCAAGTCTGCAACGATCTTTAACAGCATTGCTCGCGTAATTCCGTGGAGTATGCCAACAGTGGTGGGCGGTGTCTCGACTACCCCCTCACGGACAATCCAGAGGTTACTGGTTGTGGCCTCGGTGATCTGCCCTTGGGCATTGAGAAGAAGGGCGTCCTCAAAACCGCTCTGCTGCGCCTCCAATAGCGCCAAGATATTGTTGAGGTAATTGCCTGTTTTGGCTGCAGGATTAAGGGCAGCAATGCTCGTGCGTTGTCGCTTAGCAATAGTGAGGCGAATTCCCTGTTCACTCAAGGTGGGTTCGGGGTCAATCGCCATCAGCACAATTAATAACCTTGGTTGGGTGCTCGCTTCTGGCAATAGCCCAATACGGCGATCGCCCCCACGAGTCACAACAATACGGATGTAGTACTCTCCCGGGGGAGCAGCGGCTAAGGTGCGCTGGACTTCTTGGGTAATGTACTCATCGGACCACGGCACACTCATGTAGAGATAGGCGGCCGAAGCTCGCAACCGTGCCAGGTGCTCTGGCAGGGCAAAGGGAATCCCGCGGTAGGTACGAATCACTTCATAAATACTATCGCCGTAGAGAAACCCACGATCAAAAACAGAAATCGTGGCCTCTGGCGTAATCACTCCATCCAAATTACACAGTCGCACCCGCCGTCTCCCCTAGGGTTGGCGTTCCACTTCGGCTTTCATGCGCTCAAGGGTTTGGTACATTTGATCAAACATAGCTTGGGGAGACATGCCAAACTGGCTGAGTTGCGTTTCCAGTTGTTTGATTGTCATCTGCGCCATAAAGTCATCGGACAACTCAAACCGCTTCATAAAAATACGGTAGCGATCCATGAGTTCTTCCATCTTTTCGATGTAAATTTTTTTCCCTTCGCGGTCAAACTTGCCGTACTCGGAGCCAAGCTGCATCAATTCCTGGTAGTCCTGAAACAGGCGTTGCGCTTCCTGTTGAACAATTTCCGAATCAAAGAATCCCATATGACTCTGCCCGATACAGCAACAACCAAAATGCCAACCGTTGACCGTTTGGTTTGTTATTTAGTTGCATTCTATCAAAGGCACTTCAGGCAGGGGTAAGAGGGAAAACCGATCCTTTACTCAGGATTTGTGCCCAAGCGATTGCCGCCAGAAAACTCTGGGGGTCTGCCACCCCTGTGCCGGCAATATCAAAGGCCGTACCGTGATCTGGAGACGTACGAATAAAAGGCAGGCCAATTGTGGTGTTTACTGCTTCGCGAAAGGCCAGCATCTTCACAGGAATTAAGCCCTGATCGTGATAGAGAGCGAAGTAAGCATCGTAGGCAGGGGTCGAGGAAGGGCGCCCCCACCATGCATCGGCAGCCCCAATCCAGAGGGTATCGGGGGGAACAGGGCCAATGAGTTCAACTTGGGGATACTGCTGCTGAGCTGCCGCAAGCCATGGAATCAGCCAAGCCACTTCCTCTTGGCCTAAGTGTCCCTGCTCACCGCTGTGGGGATTCAAGCCAGCAATAGCAATGCGAGGCCGCTGCAGATGCCGCTGCTCCCTTAGAAACTGCACAAGAAGTGCCAGTTTTTCATTGAGCCGTTCGGGGGTCAGTGCTGTGGGAACGTCTTGCAGCGGAATGTGGGTAGTCGCGAGTAAAGTGGTCAGTACCCAGTTCGTTACGGGCGATCGCCCCAAGAACACCATTCCTACATTGGCAGTTCCTGTAAAGTGAGCCAGCACTTCCGTTTGACCAGGAAAAGCATAGCCTGCCGCCTGCCAACTCGCCTTAGAAATGGGTGCAGTAACAATGCCTGCTACGTCACCGGCGATCGCCCGCTGGATCGCTGTTTCTAGGTAAGCAAAGCTGGCGGCTCCACTGACGATACTGGGTTGCCCCGGCACAATTGCCTCCTCCAGGGGATGCTCCCAAATCTGAAGTTGAGCCGGATCAAGGGTCACCTGTCCCTGCTGACGTAGGCGAGTGTACGTGTCCTGCAAGACCTGCTGTGTACCTGAAATAAAAAGCTGCCCTAACATTTCTGAGGGCAGATGAGCGAGGGCTTTCAGGAGAATTTCTGGGCCAATGCCCGCTGGATCCCCAAGGGTCAGGGCAAGGGACATCCTAAGCTTCTTGGAGAATTGGCTCAGCCGTATCTTCGTCCGTAGCTGCGGGAATGTCTTCCACCACTTCCTCAGTGGCCTCTGCGGTAGCCTGCTGCTGTTGTTGCAGGAGTTGCTGACGATAGCGCTCGGCCATCTCTTCAGCCTTTTCATAGACCAACTGCGGATTTTTCACCATGTCACCGGGCTCTGGCTCCAGTTGCTTGGTGGATAGGGAAATCCGACCCCGCTCGGCATCTAGGTCAATGATCATCACTTTGACTTGGTCATTGACATTGAACACACTATGGGGGGTATCAATGTGATCGTGGGAAATTTCGGAAATGTGCAGCAAACCACTGACGCCACCAATGTCAATGAAAGCACCGTAGGGCTTGATTCCGCGTACAGTTCCGACCACAACCTCGCCCACTTCTAGTTTGTTCATCTTGCGTTCGACAAGGGCACGGCGGTGGCTCAGTACGAGGCGGTTGCGCTCTTCATCCACTTCTAAAAACTTCAGCGGTAGTTCTTCACCCACCAGCTCTTCTTTGTTCACGCGGGTGCTGATGTGGGAACCGGGAATAAAACCCCGCAGCCCTTCAATGCGCACAAGGGCACCGCCGCGGTTGGTGGCAAAGACCTGAGAACGCACGGTGGCATCTTCAGCTTGTAGCTGGCGAACGCGCTCCCATGCCCGCATGTACTCAATGCGGCGAATCGAGAGGGTAAGCTGCCCTTCTTCGTTTTCATCCGCCAAGATAAAGAATTCGCGGGTTTCATTGGGTTGCAGTACTTCTTCCGGACTGTCAATCCGGTTAATAGACATTTCTTGAATCGGGAGGTAGGCAGCGGTTTTTGCACCGATGTCAATCAGGGCACCCTTTGGCTCAATGCTAAAGACGGTGCCGGCAACAATATCGCCGGGGTTGAAGTGGTAATCGTACCGGTCCAGTAAGGCTGCAAAATCAGCATGCGTAAAGCCCACGTCTAACGTTTTTTCCTGATTGACCATGCGAGTGTTTTCCTAGCTCCTTTAACGAAAATGGGGGTGTATAGTGAGTTATCAAGCGGGCAGAAGTGGGTGCCATACGCAATCATACCAGCGATCGCTCGAACACTTTCTGACTGGATCTACAATATTAGCCTAGAGTTTGCCTATTGGCTAGCAGGATCGATAAAATTTTTGCCAAGGGTCAAGATAAATGTTAAGTTTTGTGTGCTACTGAGGCTCTGGCATGGCGCGACTCAACCGCCGACAGGTAAAGCAATTTTGGCAGGAATTTCGTGAATTTGCCCTGAAGGGCAATGCAATTGATTTAGCGATCGCGGTGGTCGTAGGTGGTGCCTTCGGCCGCATTATCACTTCTGTCGTCGAAGACTTGATAATGCCTCTCATTAATCCGCTGATCCCAGGGGGAGATTGGCGGGAACTCACAGTGGGTTCAGGGATTCGGATCGGTAAGTTTTTAGGCAGCTTACTCGATTTTGGCGTGATTGCCCTCAGCCTGTTTATTCTCCTGAAGCTGATTTTGCCCCTAGGACCCAAGAAGTCCCCTGCACTTGAACAACGGCAGTGTCCCTACTGCTTGGAGTCTGTGCCCCTGAAAGCCACCCGTTGCCGTGCCTGTACCTCGGAACTGCCACCGCTTTAGGAGTCCTCAATTAATGCGATTGTGGCAACGCTGCATCTGTGGACTGTTGGTGGGGCTATGGCTGGCCATCTTAACCGGTTGTGGAACAGCACCCCCCACCCAAGGTACCCAGATTGAATTCTGGACGATGCAACTGCAACCCAAATTCACGGATTACTTCAACCGTTTGATTGCTGAATTTGAAGCCCAACATCCCCATGTCCACGTGCGCTGGGTAGATATTCCTTGGACCGCAATGCAGAGCAAAATTCTCATGGCGGTGCTAGCGGGCACTGCCCCCGATGTGGTGAACCTAAATCCCGACTTTGCGGCGCTATTGGCAGGACGCAATGCGTGGCTCAATTTGAATGACTATGTACCGCCGGCTGTACGCGAGCGTTATTTACCAAACATTTGGCAAGCAACCACATTGGAAGGCAAAAGCTTTGCCGTGCCGTGGTACTTGACATCGCGGATAACGATTTATAACAAGGCAATTCTTGCCGCTGCGGGGGTCGATCGCCCCCCCCAGACCTTTGCTGAGCTGGCCAAGGTCGCTAAAGCCGTGAAGGAGAAAACAGGCAAATACGCCTTCTTTATCACAATGGTGCCCGAAGACTCCGCAGAGCTGATGCAGACCATGGTACAGATGGGGGTGAAGTTAGTAGATGCTCAAGGCCGTGCTGCCTTTAATTCGCCCGCAGGCAAGGCTGTTTTCCAGTATTGGGTTGATCTGTATCGTCAAGGACTCTTACCGCCGCAAGTGCTCACCGAAGGCCATCGCCAAGGCATCGAACTCTATCAATCGGGACAAACGGCGCTATTGATGACTAGCCAGAATTTTTGAACGCGATCGCACCAATGCCCCCAGTATTGCCGCAGTTTCAGCCCCCGCCCCCCAGGTGACCGGCGAAACCGGCAAGAAAAATGTTGCGGTAATGAATTTACTCGTGCCCCGCCAGAGTCGCCATCCTCAACTGGCCGTAGAATTTGCCCTCTTTGTGACCAATAGTGAGAACCAACTGGCCTTTGCCAAGGAAGCTAATGTCCTGCCTTCCACCAAAGCAGCCTTAGCGGATCCTTACTTTCGCACCGTCAAAGAAAATGCCCCACCTGTGGACATTGCCCGAGCTGTCAGCGCTGCACAAATGAACCAAGCAGAGGTACTCCTTCCCCCCCTGCGGGATATTAAAGAGCTGCAACGACTCCTCTATGAAAATTTACAGGCAGTTCTTTTGGAACAAAAGACCCTTGATCAGGCACTCAAGGATGCAGAAACCACATGGAATAGCCGCTTGGGATAAGTGCCCTCACTGCAAAGGCCAAGGTACTTGAGACTGTTAGCGACTTAAGCTATCAAAGCGGATATTGGCTTGAGCCATGCGTTTGAGGGCTTCACCCAAACGCTCGCGATCGGCAATGAGGCTGATGCGCACATATCCTTCTCCCCCTTCGCCAAACGCATTGCCCGGGGTCACCACCACACCCGTTTCCTGAAGTAGCTTTAGGGCAAAATCGGTGGAACTCATGCCCCTTGGTACGGGTACCCACAGATACATGGTGGCTTGGGGCGGCGTCAGTTGCCAACCCAGTTCATTTAAGCCTTGGATGAGAAAATCACGCCGTTGGCGATAGCGATCGCACACAGCAGCAATGTAGCTATCGGGTAAACTCAGTGCCACCTCTGCCGCCTTCTGTAAAACCGAAAAAACCCCATAGTCCAAATTCGTTTTCAGCGTACGCAAGCCCTGAATAATGTGGCGGTTACCCACCACAAAGCCAACCCGCCAACCTGCCATATTGTAGGTTTTTGAGAGGGTATGGAACTCAACGCCGATATCTTTGGCATTAGGAATTTCCAGTAAGCTAGTGGGTTGATAGCCATCGAAGGCCAGCTCCGCGTAGCAAAGGTCATGCACAAGGAGGATTTGGTATTCGCGGGCAAAGGCAACAATCTCTTCAAAAAAGGAACGGGGGGCGATCGCTGCTGTGGGATTGCTGGGGTAGTTAAAGTACAAAACCTTGGCTTGGCGGGCAATGTCGCTGGGAATCTCACTCAGATCAATGAGCCAGCCTTTTTCTCGCTTGAGAATGAGGGGATAGATGGTGGCTCCGGCAATCGCAGGACCACGAAAATGAGCCGGATAGGCCGGGCTAGGAACAAGTACCACATCCCCCGGATTCACATAGGCCAAAGCAAGGTGCGTCAGTCCTTCTTTTGATCCCAACAGGGGTAAAGCTTCACCATCGGGATCAAGAGAGACGTTGTAGCGCCGCTGATACCAACGGGTAATGGCTTGACGGAAAACGGCTGTGCCTTCAAAGGGGGGATAACCGTGGTAGCTAGGTTCCTCAAAGGCGGCGATCGCTGCTTCAATAACTGGACGAGGGGCGGCGCCATCGGGGTTGCCCATACCCAAGTCAATTAAATCCAGTCCCTGCTGCCGTGCCTTTAGCTTCAGTTCATCGAGGCGGGCAAACACATAGGGTGGCAATGCTCCCAAG
Source organism: Thermosynechococcus sp. M46_R2017_013 (assembly GCA_015296025.1). GTDB lineage: Bacteria > Cyanobacteriota > Cyanobacteriia > Thermosynechococcales > Thermosynechococcaceae > Thermosynechococcus. The sequence goes on along the minus strand of DVDZ01000103.1, from coordinate 20,565 downwards.
CGATCAGCCGGCTGAATCCACTCTAACCCCATTTAGCGGGCACTCCCATCCAAAACTTTGGCGCTGTAACCGACCAGCGTGGATACCATTGCTTCTAGTACCAGATCAGGCGTCACCGGAAACGGCAGATAGTGAATATCGGAGTGGGGCATACAGGCAACCGTGGCAGCGTGTTGGAGTTGTGCCAAGCTGGCCTCTTGAAAGCCCAAGTCCTCTAGACTCAGGGGCAAGCCCACCTGTTCATAAAATTGGCAAAGCTGGTGGCGAGCGCTAGCGGCCAATTGACTGCCTTGGACAATTTCTTCCAAACGCAGTTGCACAAGAATGCCGTAGGCCACCTTTTCACCGTGGAGCGTGCTTTTGCTTTGGGGCAGTTGGGTGAGACCGTTGTGGATTGCATGGGCGGCAACTGTTCGGCATTGGGCGCCTCCCAATCCACCAATCATCCCTGCCATCAAAACACTGGCATCAACCACATTTTCCCAAGCGGGGCTGCCCACATTGGCCAAGGCTTCCGCAGACTGCTGCAAGAGAATATCACGCAATACCCGTGCTTGCTGTACAGCAGCAACAATCAGGGTTTCTTGGCGATGACCGCTACTCACCGAAGCTTCGTACCATTTGGCAAGGGCATCGCCAATACCGGCCAACAGTGTTCGCTTAGGCGCTGTTTGAATTAGGGCGTAGTCCAGCAGCAGCAGATCTGGGCAACGGCGGAGTGCTACATCGTAGGCAAAGGCACCGGCCTCTGTATAGATATTGGAAAGGGCTGTCCAAGCGGCACAGGTGGCTGCTGATGTAGGAATGGTTACCACGGGCAAGTGAAGTTGATGCCCCAAAAGTTTAGCGGTATCTAGGGCTTTACCACCACCAATGCCGATAATCAGATCGCTGCTTTGGGCCTCTTGGCGGAGCTGGGCAAGGGTGGGTTCACTGCACTCACCATGGAATGTTCCCACGGTAAGGGTGAGATGATGGGAGCGGGCGATCGCCTGCCACTCCGGCTCAAGCTGTTGATACCGCCGCGGTGAAACCACTAAAAGGGGACGCCGCCCCAACTGCGCAATGGCTTCTCCTGCTTGGGAGACAATTGACCAACCGCGATAGATATGGGTAGGTGCAACACAAAGGGATGAAAACGAAGCAGCAGTCACAGGCCGTACAAACAATGATTATTTGATCCTCTGGCACAATAGAGCAGTTTTTGCTCTTGCCATAGAGATCTATCTTAATTACTTTTCTGCTGACTTTCCGTTTGTACGTACAGAATAATCAAAAACACCGTTGGCACGATGACAAACAGAGCCGTTGCCACTAAGCCGAAAGGATTGACTTCCATGGTATTTATCCCACAACGCTGAACTTTATTTTATCAATCCTTTGCCTCACTGCGGCGATTCCTCATCGCCAAGGTCGCACTCACAGACTGGGCAATTTTTTGGGCGGTGACAGGAGCAAGCAGAATCCCATTGCGATAGTGGCCAGTGGCCAGCCAAGTGTGGGCGTCTGTTTGTTCGATGATTGGTGCCGGGCGATCGCTAGGGCGAGGTCGCAGTCCCTGCCACTGTTGCGTCAGGGGCGCTGTTTGCAGAATCGGCCAAAGCTCAATGGCTCGTTCATGCAGTTGAGCGAGTGCTTGCGGATTCCCGGTTTGGGTGTTGAACTCGACAGTGGCACCCACCCAGACTCGTCCCCAAGGCAAGGGGACAAAGTGAATTCCTGCCGCTGTCATCACTGGCGTATTGACATAAGTCTCACAGGCAAATTCTAGGGCTTGACCGAGAACAGGTTGCACAGTGACAGGGGAATCGAGGGTTTGAGCAAGGGGCGTTGTCCCTAGACCCGCCGCCAAGATCAGGTATTCAGTTTCAAAGGAGGTCTGATCTAGGTTCAGAATCCACCCCCCTTGGGGCGATCGCTGGAGATGTCTGACAGGACTGTGATAAGCAAACCACACGCCACGCTGACGAGCCGCTTGCCGCAAAGCCTGAGTCAAGGGCTTTGGCGCCACTTGGCGATCGCCTGTTGCCCAGAGGGCGCCGTGAACAAGCCGAGTATTGATCAGTGGCAATTGACGCTCTACTTCTTCTGGAGAAAGCCACTGCACCCCTTGGGGAGCCTCTGCTTGTAGCCATGCTCGGGTGGCGATCGCCTCTGCTTCCGTGGTGCAGATTTCAATAATACCTTGGCGCTGGTAGGGAATCTTAACCCCTGTTTGTGCTTCCAGCTCCGGAATCAGGGTTTCATAACGTGCTAAACTGGCTTGCCGCAGTTGAAAATTACGTCCGCGTCGTCGCCGACTCAGGTGGACAATGAGCACACCCAGAGCCGCACCGGTGGCTTGCCAGTCCTCTTCTCCCTGCGCCTCAAGGACAAGAATCGGCGTTTGCGCAGGATCAAACGCCCGACTAAGTTCGTAGGCAATCGCCGAGCCAACGACTCCGGCACCCAGAATTGTTACTGTTGCATTTGCTGGCAGCACTGTCACAGTGTCGCGACCGTATTGACCAATTCCCAGTTTTCATTTTCGGCAATGGCGCGGCTCAAACGATCAAACCATTCAAAGCAGTGGTTATTTTTCTTCAGGGTCAGTTCTTTATTTTTAAGCACCAGATCAAACTTGGTGACATCACTTTGGGGCGTGGTTTTGTCAATGAGCACTTCAACCGTTACCAGTTGGGACATTGAAACCGTATCGAGCGCACTCTCCCGTGCGACAACATAATCATCCCCCACATGGGTCACTGTTAAATCGCAGGCTTCTAGAGTTTGCACCAGCTCTTCCTTTAGCCGTGCCCGAGGGAGTGCAATCGTAACAACACGAGCATATCGAGCCATAACCGCCAAGTGGTAAACTAGTAATTCGCGAACAATGGTTCTAGTGTAATCACAGAACAGATGGGGTGTCGTTACTGCTGATATTTTTACAAATCGACAGGGAATGAAGCGCTACCCCCATTGTAGGGTGCCCTGCAAAGGACTGGCAGGATGCCGCGATTATATCAAACCTTGCCTCTAAATCGCTGGATTCATGCATTCTTCTGCCCATCCTTACGCTGGTTTGTTTATTGTCCTAGAGGGGGGAGAGGGTGCCGGCAAAACCACCCAAATGGGGGCAATTGCTGCATGGCTAGAGGCAAGTGGCTGGCTGGCAAAATTACGAGCCTCTGACATTGATCCGCCCCTGCTCCTCACCCGTGAACCGGGGGGAACGCCCCTTGGCCAAGGCCTGCGCCAACTCCTCCTCCATAGCGATTTAGAGATTGATCCTATGGCGGAACTGTTCCTCTATGCCGCTGATCGCGCCCAACACGTGGCCACTGGCATCCGTCCGCAACTGCAACGGGGGGGTATTGTTCTATGCGATCGCTATACTGCTTCGACGATTGCCTACCAAGGATATGGGCGGGGACTGGACTTGCAGATGATTCAGCAAATTAACCAAATGGCCACGGGTGGACTGGCAGCAGATTTAATTCTCTGGTTAGATCTCCCCGTGAGGGTTGGCCTGGCCCGTACCCAGCAGCGGGGAACTGCGGATCGCTTGGAGCAGAATGCAGTGGCCTTTCATGAGCGGGTTCGTCAGGGATTTATGACACTGGCTCAGGAGGGGGGCGATCGCTGGCAGCGGATGGATGCCAATCAACCCCTCGATCAGGTGAGTGAAGCCATTCAAAATTGCCTAGCAGCTCATCTGCACCACTGGTTTGAGACCTTGAAGGAACGTTTGCGGCGGGGCGATCGCTAATTGCAAAAGCTCTAGTCCTTCCTGAAAAATTTGCTCAATGGGTAGCATCTGGCCAGCGGTGGTCATAAAGCGGTGATCTGGTGTTGCCCAAATGGTTGATCCATCCTCAAGTTGATATTCATATACGGGACGAAAACCCTGAAAGTGCCACTGGACAATGGGCTGGGTATATAGATGCCCTTGGGAATCAAGACTATACACCTGACAAGCCAGCCGTTCTTGCACTAAGCGGCGAATGGGCACAGCGCCATACTCCACCGTCATCACCGCCGTCTCGCCACTCAGACAGTATTCAGCAAAATCGAGCATCTGCTTAAAGAGTTCTTGGGCAACTGCACTGGGTACACCATTTTTGACCGCTCCTTCAATAAAGAGAGCCTCGTGTTTTTCCATCTCCTCTTTTTTCTTTTTGCCCATGGCGCGGCGCAGCAGGTCCGCTTGACCTAGGGAATAGCCTGCCAAGTCCTGCGCCATCCGCATGATCTGCTCTTGATAACAAAGAACTCCGTAAGTCTCGCTCAATATAGGCTTCAAAAGCTCATGTTGGTATTGAATGGGTTCCCGCCCATGCTTGCGGTCAATGAATTTGGGGATCAGACCTGCATCCAAAGGACCCGGCCGATAGAGCGCCAGCACTGAAGAAATGTCCTCTAAATTGGAAGGCTTAAGTTCTCGGACAATTTGGCGCATCCCTGAAGATTCCAATTGGAAAATGCCCTCCAGTTTGCCTTCCGCCAAGAGTTGATACGTCTTGGCATCGTTGAGGGGTAATGCATCGAGATCAAGGGTTTTGCCGTGGTTTTTCTGGATCAATTCCTGCGTTTTTTGGATCATCGTTAGATTCTTCAGACCCAAAAAGTCCATTTTGAGAAGGCCAAGGGACTCTAGATCTTCCATGAAGTACTGGGTAATCACCGCACCATCGTTATTACGTTGCAGCGGCACCAGTTGATCTAGGGGTTCTGGGGCAATGACGACACCAGCCGCATGGACGCCGTAGGTTTTGTTGGTGCCCTCAATGCGCATTGCCATATCAATCCAACGGCGCACAACTGGATCGCTGTCGTACTTTTCCTTAAACTCCGGCGAAGGCGTGTCCTCGGAGATCATCACTGCCAATTTGACCGGTTTGCCCCGCACCACCGGAATTAACTTTGCCATTTGATCCGCTTGTTTGTAGGGAATGTCCAGTACCCGTGCTGTATCCTTGAGCACCGCCTTTGAGGTCATGCGGTTGAAGGTGATGATTTGCGCTACGCGATCGCTCCCATATTTTTCGGTGACGTACTGGATTACTTCCTCACGGCGGTCAATACAGAAGTCCGTATCAATATCGGGCATTGACTTGCGCTCAGGGTTCAAAAACCGCTCAAACAGTAAGCCGTGGTGTACAGGATCAATATTGGTAATGCGCAGGGCATAGGCCACAAGGGAACCTGCTGCTGATCCCCGGCCTGGTCCGACGGGAATGTTGTGATCGCGGGCATATTTGATGTAGTCCCAAACCACCAGAAAATAGTTCGAGAACCCCATCTGTTGCAGCATTTTTAATTCATATTCCAGTCGCTGCCGATAGGTGGCATCTAACTGCCGGCGATCGCTGAGGTGAAATCGCTCCAATAACCCCTGCCACGCCACCTGCTCTAGATAGGTATCCGCCGTATGACCCGCAGGTACTGGAAACTCTGGACTTTGGGGTTCACGAAAGATGTTATAGGGTTCAATCTTGTTGGCCACTTCGAGGGTATTTGCCAAGGCCTCTTGAATGACCTCTTCGGGCAAGTGATCTCGAAACAGGCGCGCCATCTCAGCAGCGGATTTCAGGTACTCCGTACCGGTATAGCGCATCCGCTTGTCATCGGTGAGCAGCTTGTTGGTCTGGATACAGAGCAAGGCGTCGTGGGCTTCAACGTCATTACAGGAAATAAAGTGTGAATCATTGGTGGCAATAATTTTGATTTCCAACTCACGGCCAATGCGCACCAGTTCCACATTGACCACCCGATCCTCTTGACTGCCGTGGTCTTGAATCTCAAGGTAAAAATCCTCAGCGAAGGTTTCTTTGTACCACTGGGCAACACGGCGAGCTAAATCAGGTTTGCCCTGTAAAATGGCTTGGGGAATCTCGCCACCCAAACAAGCACTGGTAACAATCAGGCCTTCACGGTACTGCGCCAACAATTCTTTATTGATGCAGGGGCGAGCAAAAATTCCCTTGCCTTGAAAACCTTGAAGATGGGAAATGGTGGTGAGCTTGCATAGATTGTGGTAGCCTTGCTTGTTTTTGGCTAAGACCACTTGATGATAACGGGGCTGACGTTCCTGCTTAGTAATGTCCCCGTTAATCACATACATTTCATTGCCAATGATAGGCTTGAGGGGCTTGCCGCGGCACAACTTTAGCAGTTCAATGGCGCCATACATTACCCCATGATCCGTCAAGGCGATCGCCGGCATTCCCAATTCCATTGCCCGTGCACTAAGTCGGGAAGTTGACTCGCCCCATCGAGGAGACTGTAATCACTGTGAATATGCAGACCGACAAAGGACATAGGCAATGGAGATTCCCCTTAGCAACCGGTGGAAAACTTAGGACAACTTAGGCAAGCTGTTGAGATAGGCTCTAAAGTCCGCTTCCGCCTCTCGGAAACCCTCTTGAGCCACGGTAATACTATCCAGCTCTGCCCCCTGATCAATCTTTAGAAAGTCATTGGTCAGAGCACGGGTCAAAGCCATCGGGGTCGCCTGATCCTTGGCCAAGAGGTTGCGGTTGAGAGCGCGCATATCCATCAACATTTCGCCGAGGGGGCCTCGCATAATATTGCGCGACTCTTGCCAATCTCCCTTGGCTATGCTGACCTCTAAATCAGCAAAGTGTTCAGCGTTTTTCTCAATGTCACTCCGGTAGTCTTGAATGCGAGTAATTTGCAGCTCAGTATAGGTAGGGGGCGGTGTCGTTGTGGCACTAGGACCGCCACAGCCAACTAAAATAATGGCAAGAACACTTAATAGGATTGAAATTAGGGAGTTTCGATTTAGGCGCAGCTAGAACCTCAGCGGTCAAAGGTGTCATTAAAATACGGTTCTATTCTGCCATGATCCCGCTGCGATCGCCCCTAGCGCAGCGAAGCTGCTCGCCCCCTTGGGGCAAATCTGAAGGGTAATCCTTGGCGTTGAGGGGATGCCCCCACACCACTGTTGCCTGATCGTAGATCACCATGCCCGGATTGGCGCCCTTGGGTTTTTGCACATACTTGCGGCGCGTATAAACCACGGGGACTTGGGCACTGGCGCGGGCTTGGCTATGGTAAGCTGCTAAATCCGCTGCGTATTGAATATCTTTGTCACTGGGCACCTCTCCCGCTTCAAGGCGGAGGATCACATGGCTGCCGGGAATTTCTTGGGTGTGAAACCACCAGTCGTAGGGACTGGCCACCCGAAACGTCAGATCGTCATTTTGGCGGTTGTTGCGCCCCACCAAAACAGTAAAGCCACTCGGTGTTGTGTAGCGGAGGAAAGGACTGGGGGTTGTGGGGGGGCGGTAGTAATCAGGAGCTGTCAGGTACCCCTGTTGAATTAGTTCGGCGTGAATCTCCTCAAGGACATCCAAGGAGGTGGCCGTAGCAAGGGTGGCCGCCACCTGGTCTAAATAGGCCAGTTCACTTTCTGCAGCCGTCAGCAGAGGGCTAATGTGCTGTTGGGCGCGTTTCAGTTTTTGCTGTTGCTTGTACAGCTCTTGAGCGGTTTGGATTGCGCTTTTTTCTGGAGAGAGGGCAATGGCAAGGCGTTCTTGGCTGACAAAGTCCGTCACAATCAGTTCGGTCATGCCGGGCTGCCACAAATGGGCATGGGCCATCAGTAGATCCGCAAGATAGCGCTGGCGATCGCCCCCGGCCGCAGCGGCCAATTGTTCTCGAAAGCCCTCAATCTTGGCAAGGAGTTTCTGGCGTTGGTTCTGTACCGCTTGATGTAACCGTTGCTGAAGTTGCCGTGTTTGCTGCTGCCGCAATTGTTCTTGGTAATAGGTGGCAAGGAGCTGATGGATGGTTATGGTCGGCGGCATCCGACTCCCCAGGGGGGGGGATAACGCGATAGCCCGTTGGCGTGAGTTGAGGTACAAAATGCCCGCCTTCTAAACAATCCAGCCAGTGCCGCCAATGGTCAAACAGTTGCCGCCACGCTTCAGGAGTGAGGTCTGTAGTGTGGCTTTCTAGGGACACAGCGGCATCCATCAGGAGTTGCTGTACTAAGGCTGGACTGAGTCCTCGATAGGCCTTGAGGAGTTGCTGCCGCAGCAGTCCAGAGATCACGCTCACCTGTTGTTGCCACTGCTCAAAGGAAATTTCGCGACTGGGCAGGGCTGATGTCAGGGGGGGTGGGGGCACGTAGGGTTGACCGGTTAGAATCGGGCGCAAGCGCGATTGTTGGGCTTTGACTTGGTGGGCAGCGGTTACAATTTCGCCCTCCGCATTGACTAGGATGACGTTGCTGTACTTGCCCATGATCTCTGCATAGAGATACCACTGGGTTGCTTCCTGCGGACGGGGGGCAAATTCCAAAACAACGACGCGCTCCCACGGGTTGACCAACCCCACGCGCACAAGGGCAAGGCGATTGAGTTGGGCATGGAGTTGCTGGCTAAAGGTAAATGTGTCGGGTTGGCGCGGCGGCGGTGGTTCAAAGGCGATGCGTGCCGCCTGAGGATGCCAACTGAGGGTTAACCAACCCTGTTTTTTCAGGGTGCGTAGAGCCAAGGCAATCGTATGGCGATCGCGCTGATAAACTGTTTCTAACCGTGCCGGTAGCCAATGTTGGAGATCGGCACAAACAGCACGTAAGGTGGTCAAGTCAACGGGTTGCACCGTCTAAACTCCGCAACATTTTGAGAGCATCGGCATCAAGCTATACTAGTCTAGCCACTCTCTGGCCTATTGCCACCGCGTTTTCGTCATGGCACTTTCCCGTCAGTATCCCCCTTCCCTGCCGCTAGCTCAGCCTTGGCGACGGGCGATCGCCACAACCATTGACTTTATCTTGATCTGGCTGACGAGTGTTGTCGGTATCACGCCGGGCGCAGCCATTCAGTGGGGTCAAATTGCCGTCTTTGCTCTGGTCTGGTGGCTGTTGCGGGTGGCAATGGTCAATCGCAATCGGGGTCAAAGTCCCGGCCATTGGTTGATGAATGTGCGCCTTTTAGATCAGCGGCAGCGCACTCCGGATCTCCTTGCCCTCAGCAAGCGAGAACTGGTGATTGGCGTGGGGGCACTGTTGACCTTAGCAGGGGTGGAGTCCCATGGACCAAGTATGGCACTAATTATTTTGGCACTGCCCCTAGCTGTGGACTGTAGCTTGGCTTGGATTGATGAAGAGCACCGCACGCTTCACGATCGCTTGGGGGGGACAAAGGTTTATCGCTGTCGGCGGGGCTTTGCCCTTGATCGCAAACTCATCCAACTGGTGAGCAAAATCCGCAAAGATCTGCCATAATTAAAAATTGGCTCACTGGATGAATAGGCAAAACCATGGCTAAAGCAAAAGGCGCCAGAATTATTATTACCCTAGAGTGCACGGAATGTCGCACAAATCCGGCACAGCGATCGCCCGGCGTGTCTCGCTATACCACCACTAAGAATCGCCGCACCACCACAGGACGGTTAGAACTCAGAAAGTACTGCCGCTACTGCAACAAGCACACCATTCACAAAGAAATCAAGTAACTTAGAGGAGAACTATGGCATTTTATCGGCGCCGCGTTTCCCCCATTCCCCCCAACCAGCCCATCGACTACAAAGACGTGGATTTACTCCGCCGCTTTATTACCGAGCGCGGTAAAATTTTGCCGCGGCGGGTGACGGGTCTGACGGCTAAACAACAGCGGCAGCTCGCAGTCGCCATTAAGCGAGCACGGATTATGGCCCTGTTGCCCTTCTTGAATCTTGAAGGCTAAAACTTCGCGATCGCCCTTCATATTTAGAGCTTAAACGGGGTAAGTCTAGGCTTGCCCCTTTATTTTTGCTTGCCCTCCCTTGCTCAATGTGCAAATATGAGAATGGTTATCATTCACCTGTTTGCCTATGCCCATTCGCCCTACTCTAAAGCCTTGGGGAGTTTTGGTCATTCTTGGTGTGTTTCTCGGCAGCTGTGCCCCCCAAGCCCAACGACCACAGGCACAAAAGGTAACCCAGCCAGAACCTGAGCTGATAATTGTGACGACCTTCTTGCCCATTACGGCTTTTACGAAAGCAGTTGCGGGCGATCGCGCCACCGTAGAGCAACTTTTACCCCATAACACGGGTCCCCATGATTTTCAAGCGCGGCCTGAAGATGTGCAGCGTCTGAGCACCGCAAGGGTCTTGGTTAAAAATGGCCTAGGGATGGAAACCTTTCTAGATAAACTCATCGAAAATGCTGCCAACCCTGATCTCAAGATTATTGATACCAGTGCGGGAGTGGCGACTATTGCCAGCAAACAGCAGGATCATGACCACAAACACGACCACGCTCACGATCAAGAGGATCACAACCACGGTGAATTCAACCCCCACATCTGGCTCGACCCTAAGCGCGCCATACAGCAAGTGAAAAATATTCGCGATGGTCTCACTGCTGTTGATCCTGATGGTGCAACAATTTACGAGAAAAACAGTGCGGCCTTTATTGAGAAATTACAGGCTCTCGATACACTGGCACGGGAAAAACTCACCCCCTTTGCCGGCAAAACATTTGTTGTTTACCACGATGTGGCTCCCTATTTTGCTGAAAGCTACAACTTGAAGACTACTTACCTTGTGGGCATCCCTTCGGTTAATCCTTCCCCAGACGATGTGAAGCGGGTGATGCAAGCGGTACAGCAAAGTGAATTAAAAACGCTCCTGACTGAACCAGGTCAAGAACAGGTCTTTGAGAGCCTAGCTAAGGATTTGGGGGTGCAAGTGAGTGTATTTGATCCCCTAGAGCGTGCTCCCTCTTTAGCAGATCTCACCCCTGCCTACTTCCTGCAAACCATGGAGCAAAATATCCGCAATCTAGCTGAGGCTTTTGGGGCGCAACAGCGCGCCTATCGTCATCCTGATTCAATTGCTGTGGTGGGATCATGGATGCGGGTGAACATACCCTTCGGGGCAGCGCTGTGAGTGAATACCTACTAGAGGTGGAAAATCTCTCGGTGCGGCGGGGCGATCGCTGGGTAGTGGAAGGGGTGTCTTTTACTCTGTTGCCCCGTATGAACATGGCGGTTATTGGTCCTAATGGTGCAGGCAAAAGTAGCTTGATCCAAGCCATTCTTGGCATTATCCCCTACCAGCGGGGACGAGTAACCCTCTTGGGACACGGCATGGCCTATCGTCGCCCCCTCCCCTATGTGCGCCAGCAGGTGGCCTACTTACCGCAAAACTTTCAGTGTGATCCGCGTATTCCCATCACTGTGGCGGAATTTGTCGGCCTAGGCTGGGGGAAACCCACGGGGCAGTGGCCTTGGCAGTACCGAAAGCAGCGCGATCGCGCCATCTTTGAAAGTCTCCAACGTCTGCACCTAGAGCATCTTGCGGCACAACCCATGAGTTCCCTTTCGGGGGGTGAAATCAAGCGTGCCCTCTTGGCCTATTGCTTAGTGCGACCCCGTCGTCTGTTGATTTTGGATGAGGCTCCAGCGGGTTTGGATCTTCACAGTGAGCAACAGTTCTACGATCTATTGGAGAACCTCAAAGCAAGTGAAGGTTGGGCGGTTCTCCAGATTTCCCATCACCTAGAGCGGGTAAGGGCAACCTGTGATCAAGTTCTGTATCTGAACCGCTCTGTCCAGGGGCTAGGAACCCCTGAGCGGGTGCTTCAACAGTTTGCTGCTTAAACTTGCTATTCTCTTGCAAAGAAATCGAGCAGGATTCGCTGATGGATCTTTCCCAAAGGGCGATCTTCCCCTAGGGTCTTGGCGTAGTGAACCCCCGCCACCACAGAACCATAGGGTACTAAGTCCATGCCCTGCCCTTCGTTGAGTATCAAGGTTTCCAATTCACAGGTTAAAGGGCCTGTGAAAATATAGCGATGCACTTGGGGATCACCGTACTCTCCAAAAAAGGTCAGGTGGGGTGGGAGGTAACCAATTTCCTCATAGACTTCCCGCTGCACACCGTCTATCGGTGCTTCTTCGGGTTCAAGGTGGCCACCAAAAAGTCCCCAGTGGCCGGGATAGAGAATATCGGGATTGTCATCCCGCAGTTGCATCAGAACGCGATCGCCTTGGTAAAGAATGGCAAGGGCAACGGGAACAATTGTTGTTGCTGGCATTGTCTTGCTAAATAGGTCTGTAGATCTACGGTACCCTAGAAGTCACAATCTTAAAGTAAAATAAAAAGCATAGCCCCTAAAAAAGGTGGCAGGTTGCCAGAGCAAAGACAATCAACACGGCAATCCATGGTGAATTGGACGTAAGGGTACATTTTTAGAGGGGGTTGCCGTTGGCTTGAAGCCCAATCAAGATTGCTCACGCCTATAGCAAATTTTACGTTTTTACATCTTTTTTATAAGATTTTACAAATTGGTACATAGTGGCACATTCTTAAGATTGTCTTAATATTTGTCTTGGGGCTCTCTGACCACTTGATTTGATTTCCTTTGTGGAGTTAATTGTCCTATGTTTTACCGTTTAGCCGAACAACACCGCCAGTTTATTCGCGACTTAGTGCTGAATCTCCAAGCCCTAGCGATCGCCTTGGAAAATCAAGGCTACATGGCTTCTTGCTACACCTGTGGCGGTGAACTTAACAGTGCCTCCTTTATGGTCAGTTTGGCCGACAACCACTTAATTCGCTTTTTGGTCTCTGACTATGGGATCACTTGGACTGAAATGCGCGATGACCGCGAACTTATGAAACTAGAAGGGGCGGAAGCCATTAACCAACTCCAAGAACTGGCCAATCTGCTTAAGAAAGCCAGTGTTCCAGCAACGGTGTAACGATATAAGGATACAGCAGCCCCTTAAACCTTCCCCGTCATTGTGCTGGGGATCGAGCTTCAGTGCTAGCTTAAAAGTAGTGCATCTCAATGCTGCCTCTCTCACGTTGACCCCACCCTCGATGACTGAAGCATCTTTTCGTTGGCAACACCGGTATCTCAGCGTTAACCAAGTGCGCCTGCACTATGTCACCCAAGGCAGCGGTGAGTTGGTGATCTTGTTGCATGGCTTTCCAGAGTTTTGGTACTCTTGGCGATTTCAAATTCCCGTACTGGCTCGTTATTTCAAGGTTGTCGTGCCTGATTTGCGGGGCTACAATGACTCCGAAAAACCAGACCACGGCTATGATCTCGATACCCTTAGCCAAGATGTAACGGCACTAATCCAAGAACTGGGCTATGAACGAGCACATATTGTCGGCCATGATTGCGGCGGCCTGATTGCTTGGCACGTGGCAGCACGCTTTCCGCAGATGGTACAGCATTTAGCGGTCTTGAATACCCCACACCCCTACCGCGTGGGACTAGAACTCTGGCAGCAGTTGGAGCATTTTTGGCGCAATTGGCCACTGCTGGCCTGTCATATTCCCGGTTTGGCGGAGTACTGGCTAGGGCATCATCTGCGTAGTTTTTTGCAGGATCTCTTTCAACGCTACGCCATCCGCAAGGCTGCCTTTTCGGCAGAAACCGTCCAACTCTATCAAGCAGCACTGGAAAAAGCGGGGGCGATCGCTGCTGTTCTTAAAAGTTATCGCCATCTTTTTTCACCCCAGCAGTGGTGGCACCTACTACAACAACACACGGAAGCCATTACTAGCCCCACCCTTATTCTCTGGGGCGCGGATGATCCCCTCACCCAACCCAGTTTTGCCAACGGGATCGAAGCATGGCTCCATGCGCCGTGGCGGCTGAAATACCTGCCTGACTGTGGCCACTGGGCACAACAGGAAGTCCCTGGTCTAGTGAATCGCGAACTCCTTGCCTTTTTGCGGGCATAAAAAATCCCCCCACCGCTAGGCAGGGGGAAGGGAGTTGATCAATTAAACCAACTAGCTTAGGCCAGCCACTCCAGTACTGCTTCTTCCTTGGTATTGGTGCGGCGTTCGGGGGTTTCGCGGGTAAACTTCATGTGAATAGCGCGGTTTTGTTCGCCATCTGCTGCCACTGCCAAGATCGGGAAGTCAATGAGGCCATCTTGGAAGGACATCTGGAAGCGGAAGGTGCCATCAGGATTCAGTTTGATGGGGCGCCCACCAATCGTGACGGTGGCATCCGGCTCCGTAGCGCCATAGACAATGAGTTCGGCGTCGGCCACTAACCAGAATTTGCGCGGACGAATTGGTGCTGCCGACGCTGAGAAACCAACGCCCGACATGGTCAGACCTGAAACCGTCGGCACAGCCCATAGCCCAACCCCAGACGGGAAGACATAGGAACTAATGGCCATTGCCGGCAACTGGGAGATGGAGCCGGGAACTTGGTGCATAGAGCCAAACAGGGAACCTGCCACTCGCTGTGCTTCTGCCCCTTCGGCCATGGCAAAAATGCCTTCGTAAATGGGACTGGGTTCGCCGCTGCTGGCCAAGGGTGCCCCCAGATCAAAGAGAGTTTTGCCCCGTAGATCCATGTCCCAATCCACTGTAATGAATTGATCCCAGACCCAATCGGAGGGGTAGGTGGGGGGAATATGAACGGGGGCAGAACGGGCTAGAACCAACCAGCGTCCATCGGCACAGCGGTAACCAATTTCCACCACATAGTCGCGATCGCTCACAGGAATCGGTAGATACCACTCCCGCGCCAACTCATCGCAGGGGTACTCCTGGACACTGTGGGGAATTTGATTGTCGAGGTTGATATTGGTGACATCGTAAAGCCGCAGAGCCAGTTGCTGACCCCCTTGCCGCCGCAGTTCTTCGCGGTGCTCGTTGGGCACATCCCAATAGGCGTAGGCCCACTGGGGATCGCGGGGCATCAAGACAATGCGGCTTTCACCATAGCCACCGGGCAAATCCCCGAGGCCTTCATCCACTGAGGCCAAAAGCACATCCTCTTGAGCAGGACCGAGGTCAAACTTTGCTGCTTCCACTTTTTCTTGCGACTCCAAGCTAGAGGGGACAGGTTGTACAGAAATGGTGGTGGTTGATCCGTTGGCTTGCGCCTGTTTTTCACGGATAGCAGCGAGGAGTTGATCTTTGCGCATACGGCTATAACGGGGTACTTGCAGTTCACTGGCGACGCGCCGTAACTGCCGCAATGTCATTTCTTCTAAAGGGGGGCGATCTTTCGGCATGGGTGCCTCCTTATCGTGGGTTGATAGACAGGGCTATCCTTTGCTTGATCTTTGGCAAAAAAGCTTTGGAGCGTCAAGGGAATTGCGACATTCCCCTAAGAGTTTATACACAATTTATCCCTTTGCGGAGATCAGATGTCAGGATTTTATAACATTGATGCAGTATGGGGATCACGATAGCGGTTTGTAATGCCTTTTGGTACCAGCGGCAAGGGAGTATAGTGAAAAAGGATGGATTCCTGCACTCTCCCTAGGAATTGTGCGACGTAACTGATACCCTGCCAACTGCTATGACGATCGCCCCTAGCCGCTCCCTCGCTGACCGTTGCCGTGCTGATTTTCCGATTTTGGCGCGACAGGTACACGATCGCCCCTTGATTTATTTTGACAATGCTGCCACTTCGCAGAAGCCCTTGGCGGTTCTCCATACCCTTGAGGACTACTACCGTCGCTACAACGCCAATGTCCATCGGGGCGTACACACCCTCAGTGCTGAGGCCACCACGGCTTACGAGGGGGCACGGGAGAAAGTGGCGCGTTTTGTCAATGCTGCCCATCCCGAGGAGATTGTCTATACCCGCAATGCCAGTGAAGCGATTAACCTTGTTGCCTACAGCTGGGGCATGAATAGCCTACGGGAAGGGGATGAAATCATCCTGACGGTGATGGAGCACCACAGCAATTTGATTCCGTGGCAGTTTGTTGCCCAGAAAACCGGTGCTCACCTCAAGTTTGTGGAACTCACCCCAGAACAAACATTGAATCTGGAGCACTATGAAAGTCTGTTGAGCGATCGCACCCGATTGGTGGCTGTGGCTCATGTCTCAAACACGCTGGGGTGCCTCAACCCGATTCCGGAGATTGTCCGTCTTGCCCATGCTAAGGGGGCGCGGGTACTGGTGGATGCTTGCCAAAGTGTGCCTCATCTTCCCGTTGATGTGCAGCAGTTGGGCTGTGATTGGCTTGTGGCCTCTGGTCATAAAATGTGTGCACCCACAGGGATTGGTTTTCTCTGGGGACGCGCGGAGCTGCTGCGGCAAATGTCCCCTTTTTTGGGTGGTGGCGAAATGATTGCCGATGTCTTTCTCGACCATGCCACCTATGCCGATATTCCCCATAAGTTTGAGGCGGGAACGCCCGCCATTGCTGAGGCGATCGCCCTGGGTGCAGCGGTAGATTACCTTAACCAGTGGGGGATGGAGCACATCCATGCCTATGAACAGGAACTCACGGCCTATCTCTTTGAACGCCTCCAAGAGCTTCCCAGCGTCACAGTGTATGGCCCAAAGTCGGGCGATCGCGCTGCTTTGGCCAGCTTTACCGTTGGTGAGATTCACCCCCATGATCTTTCGACCATTCTTGATCAGGCGGGGATTGCCATCCGAGCGGGACATCACTGCACACAGCCTTTGCACCGCCATTTAGGGGTTCAATCCACGGCACGGGCAAGCCTCTATTTCTACAACACCCGCGCTGAAATTGATCAGTTTATTACTGCCCTTGGGGAAGCGATTGACTTCTTTAGTGATGTCTTTGCCTAGAGCTTGAGGCTGAGGAGTTCACTGGCTTGGGCGTGAAAACCGGCATCAGTGAGGGCAACTCGGGCGCGATCGGCATCCTCAACTCGAAATTGCGGCCCTAGGCGAACGTACTGGGTGTGGTAACCGTCGGTTACTTTGACCACCACCGGTACCTTGGGCATCTCTCCCACCTGTTGTTTGAGCACCTCCGAGAGACGATTTTGGGCTTGAATGTCCCCTGCCTGTTCCACGGGTAAATCCACCAGCACTAGTTTCACCTCTTCAAGGGGTTCAGCATCTTCAATCAGCAGTTGGGGGCGATCGTCGCGCATCTCTAGAGTTCCCCACAGCAACAGGCGCTGATCAGACTGCAATTGTCTATGAATGCGCTCGTAGGCTTTAGGAAAAACCACTGCTTCTGCCTGACCCGTGAGGTCTTCCAATTGGAGAATGGCCATCCGCTCACCGCGCTTGGTGGTAATGGGTTTGAGTGCAGTCAGTAGGGCAATCACACTCACCATTCCTTGACTCGTGTGCTGTTCCAGATCCGCCAAGCTAATGGGGGCAATCATAGCCGCTGGTCGGTGAATATCCTTAAGGGGATGGTTCGACACATAAAATCCCAGCAGCTCTTTCTCGTAGCGGAGCTTTTCCGCATCTGGTAAATCATCAACCGGCGGTGCACTGGGCGCTGGATCATCACCCGCCAACATATCGAAGAGAGTCACTTGCCCCACCGCCCGATCTTTGGCGCGCGCCTGTGCCCACTCCAGCACAAGGGGCAGATCCTGCATCAGTTGGTTGCGGTTGCGCTGGGGATGGAGACTGTCCATGGCACCACAGGCAATTAGGGATTCAAGGGCACGACGGTTGAGAATGCGACTATCCGTAATCCGTTTACAAAAATCCGCCAAACTTTGAAAATCGCCCTCCTCTGCCCGTGCCTGTAAAATAGCCTCAATCATCCCCTGACCCACATTGCGCACCGCCGACAGACCAAAAAGAATTTTGTTCCCCACTGGCGTAAAGTCAATATCCGAGCGATTCACATCGGGGGGCAGCACCTCAATCCCCATGCTGAGGCAGGTGGCAATATAGCGTTGTACCTTGTCTTGGTCGCCACTGTTGGCCGTCAGCAACGCCGCCATATACTCCACAGGAAAGTTGGCTTTGAGAAAGGCTGTTTGGTATGTCACATAGCCATAGGCTGTGGAGTGAGACTTGTTAAAGCAATTGGCGGCGATCGCTCCATTGGCCAAGAGAAAATTGTGATCTCCGGCCAAACCAATGTCATAGACCGCTTGCCAACCCACTAGGCGCCGGCCAACAATCTTCACGTTTCAGTTGTCCCCACACTGCGCTTTTTATTCTAATCGTCGTACGGTGTCGCAAGCAGGAATGCGCACATCCCGCAATGGCATCCTCCTCAAACACTGGTAGTGAGCCGTCAACCAATCGGGGGTTTGCACACCAATACTCGCTAGGGCGGCCACAGTGGGAAAAGGCCACAGCCGCTCAAAGATGACTTCTCCTTGCCAGTCAAATTGCAGAAAATAGCAGCCCACGGGTGCTTGCAACTGATCTAACAGTCGTCGTCCGAGGGCATAGAGAGTTTGGCGCTGGCGATCGCTAGCATGGATTGGTAACTGCCATGCCCCTTCAATGCAGCCAATAATTTCGCCAAAGAGCGTCCCTTTTGCTGTTTGCGCCAGTGGTAACTGATAGAGACCTCCTGTCCCTGTCCGTATCCCCCACTGACCAACCAAGGAACTCAAAGATAGAGACTGCTGCCAAAGGTCGGGGGTCAAGGGTGCCCACTGGGTGAGGCTATAGTCAAGCACTCCAGGCTGCGGAATAACCTTGATCGCAGCATCAAGAGGACAAACCGCAATTTCGGCACTGCCCTGACACTGTTGCAGCAGTGGCACTACTTGCGTCACTACTTGATCAGCAGACAGCTCTGCCCCCGTCGGCTGCGCCGCACACCAAATCCGGATTTTCAATCCTCCCATCCTCCTGCTACGAAGGCGGCCAACCAGCGATCCTTGAGCGCGGTGTACTGTGCTACCTGCAAGAGAATCGCCTCCGTCAAACTCTCATTGTAGGTATGGGCGGTTCAATTGCGATCGTCCACCATTTGCAATGCTCAGCGGGTGTCCTTTCAAGGAAGTCGGCCAAGAACCAAGCCAGCACAGATCACTCCTTTGCTGAGGCAATGTCGAATCCTTTGCGTTCCCGTAGATATAGCTGTGCTGCTTTCCAGAGAGCCTCTAGAGTAGAGTCAAATCGCTAAATGGCGGTATCACAATGGTATTTGTCGGCCCACTGAGGAGCAGTTCCTGCAAACTGGCCAGCGCCCTTTGCCCAACCACGAATCCTTCCCTGAGCTAATTTACGCAATTCCCGCTGCAAGGACTCGCGATCGCAAGGCGGCGGACACTGCTAATCCATCTACCACCTCTAGGTCAGAGCTTTAGCGGAGGGTGCCGGGGACAGCGCGTAGACCTTGAGGGGAAGCTCTGTGAAAAAGTCCTCTAGTATATTTTTGAGTTCCCACGGATCTTCACCGGCGGCAGTCAAGCTTTAATTTAATTCCTAGCCACCTAGGTATTAAAGCTGGGAATCAGGCCAACGCGAGCTGGTTGTAATGAGGGAAATCCCTGCTGCTGCTGACGGGCTTGGGCGGCCAAAAGGACTTGCAAATTGCGCAGTTCGGCACGCAGTTGGGCGTTTTCTTTTTCAAGGCTTTCAATCTTAAGATTGACTTGACTGAGCCGCTCACTAAATTTTTGCCGATAAACTTCAGGCATTTCTTGAATGACGCGCTCTAGCATCTGGTTGCGATCGCTCAATTCAATCACTTGAGCTTTCAAGTCATTCATTTGCGCTTCGCGGCTTTGTGCCTGCTGCTGGTAGGCAAGAATCTGCTCCTGATAGGCCGTGATTTGTGCTTCCACCTGTTGCACCTGTGCCTGCAATAACTTCAGGGCTTCGGCATGGGCGGCCTCGGCTTTGCGAGCTTGGTAAAAACGCACAAATAACTCAGGATGCTGCACCATGAGTTGATAGAGTTCCTCTGAGAGTTGCTGCACGAGTTGATCTCGTATTAGGAGTTCATCGGCTAAGTTGAAGGAAGTATCGTTCACGGCGGCTACTCTCCAAGGGACTGTGCTGTGGCAAATTCTACGCTGCTTCTGATCCGCTCATGCAAGATTTGGAATTTTCCACCTACCATCAACCGGTGCTGGCAACTGCAGTTGTTGAGGCTCTCCAACCCAAGGCCGGGGGGCTGTACTTGGATGCAACGGTAGGCGGGGGTGGACACACAGCGCTTTTATTACGGGCGGAGCGACCTGTCGCGTACTGGCAATTGATCAAGACCCAATGGCCTTAGCAGCGGCTCAGGAGTTCCTTGCCCCCTTTGGCGATCGCGTCCAGTTTTGGCAAGGCAACTTTGCCGATCTGGTTGTGGCTGAGCCAATGTTTGACGGCATTCTCGCCGATTTGGGAGTCAGTTCTGCCCAGTTGGATTGCCCAGAGCGGGGCTTTAGTTTTCGCTTTGATGCCCCCCT
The DNA here is from genome assembly GCA_015296025.1 of Thermosynechococcus sp. M46_R2017_013. GTDB lineage: Bacteria > Cyanobacteriota > Cyanobacteriia > Thermosynechococcales > Thermosynechococcaceae > Thermosynechococcus. Next base: position 483 of record DVDZ01000103.1, on the reverse strand, counting down.
CGATATGCGCATGAATCCCCATAACCCTTTGACAGCTGCAACGGTAGTCAACCACTACAGTGAGCGAGAACTGGCGGATATTTTCTATAAGTATGGAGAAGAACGATTTGCCCGCCGCATTGCCCGCCAAATTGTTGCCCGTCGTCCCCTTGGAACCACCCAAGAACTGGCGCAGTTGGTTGCCCACTGCCTCAAAGCTTCTCCCCGGCAACGCATTCATCCCGCCACGCGGGTTTTTCAGGCTTTGCGGATCTATGTCAACCAAGAGCTAGCAGTGCTTGACCAATTTTTGGCGCGATCGCCCCACTGGTTAAAGCCCGCAGGACGCATTGCCGTTATTAGTTTCCATAGCCTAGAGGATCGCCGGGTCAAACAGGCGTGGCGCGCCAATCCTCTCCTAGAGGTTGTGACTCGTAAACCAATTGTGGCGGATGCGGCGGAAGTAAGCCTCAACCCGCGATCGCGCTCAGCAAAGCTACGAAT
>DVDZ01000135.1 GCA_015296025.1 Thermosynechococcus sp. M46_R2017_013 | reverse complement strand
CTATGTCCATGCCTATATTTTGATTAAAAAATAGCCCTAGCGCTGTCCTAGAAATTTGTGGGTTTGGGGCACAACGCGCACATTGCTCAACCGTGCCTTTAACTGCGCTTGCCACGCGAGGACTTGGGCTGGAGTGGGTGGAGGGGTACAGCGGCCAGTACCTACGGGTGTTACAGGTTGCAGAAAGACCGGGATATGGAGGTTCACGCCGGCCACAAGAGCACTGAGCCGATCGAGATCGGCAGGGTCGGTGGTTTGGGAAATAATCACTTTGCAAAAGACCTCAACACTGGCGCGATCGCACAGGCGCAAAAAGGCTTCATGGGCTGACCAATGGCACTCACCACTAACGCTGGGGAGCTTGATGTCCATGCCGACACTGTCAAGATAGGGAAGAACCAGTTCCAGTGCCGCTGGATGATGTCCCCCGGTTTCCAGGTAGAGGGGGAGTGAGCTATGAGCTTTTAGCAGGGGTAAAAATTGTGCCAATGTTGCTGCATGGAGGAGCGGTTCACCGCCGGTGAGGCTAATACTGTCATGGATGGGCGGAGTGTTGAGGTGTTGTACAGCTTCGAGAATGTGAGCAGCAGTAACGGGATTGGGAATCCGTTGAAAGTGGCGATCGCCAGTGGATTCTTCAATCAGGGCATGGGGGGGAACAAACCATGTGTGGGCACTGTCACAGTAGGTGCAGCGGAGATCACAGCCCGCCAAGCGAATAAAAATTTGCCGACACCCCACATTGGCGCCTTCCCCTTGAATGGCTGAAAATATCTCTACCAAAGGAAGCGTAATCTGTGCAAGGGAGGAATCAGTGTTAGTCTGCTGCTCTTTTACAGAAATCACAGGGAATGTGCAAGCCTGATCACCGTTGAACTTTCTTTCCAATAGTACCTTAAGGATAGTTAGCGTTTCAGTAGGTAAATGCTATGTCTGCCCATCGTTTTGGCCTTTTGTGGCTACTTGTCGGTACCTTGGCAATGGGAACGAGTGCCCTGCCAGTCATCTTGCCAGTGTTACCTGCTGTTGCCCAAAATCCCGCTCATCAAGCCAGTGAGTTCGATCGCTACATGCAGCGGGGCTACCAACTAACTGCTCAGCGGGACTATCAATCCGCTTTAGTGAATTTCCGCCGTGCCCTCAGCCTGCGTCCCAGCGATCGCTATGCCCTCACGGCTATCGGTAATGTGGAAGCCTATATTGCTCGCGATCGCTACGCTGCCCAGGGGAGTCACCGTCTCATCTTTGTGCCCCCAAATCGTGGCATGCCGGGGCAACGGATTGCAGGCGCCACCCGCTTTGGTGAGTGTACCCAAGGCTCCCTGGCAAAAATTGTCGCCCTTGTTCCCGATAACAACTTGAGCATGACGGCTGCGGCCAATCCCAGTCTCTTTTTCTTTGTCCCCCAAACCACAGCAAAATCGGCAGAACTGCTGCTGCTTTCGGAAGCGGGAGAACTGTTGTTGAGGCAACAGGTGCCCCTCCATGGTAAAGCAGGGATTTTACCCGTGACGGTGGATGCCGCTAAGGTGAAGCTGCAACCAGGGCAAAAATACCAGTGGTTCTTTTCCCTCATCTGTAAGCCCAATGAACCGGATGCCAATCCCTTTGTCAGCGGCTGGATTGAGCGGGCTAAGCTAGATAGCAACCTTGCCCAAGTGATCACCGCTATGCCACCGCGCGATCGCTTGCCCCTTTTGGCCATTAGTCAACTCTGGAATGATACCTTAGCAACCCTTGTGGCGCTGCAGCAAAACAATCCCAATGATGCGGCAATCAAACAGCAGTGGCAGGACGTGCTCAAGAGTGCGGGGATTGATCCGCAAATTGTCAATATGCCCCTGTTGCGCTAGAGTCTCCTGTGCCGATATTGAGGGCGGTTGGCTGACCCCAAATCCCACATCAAGTTGCACTAGGATAGAAGGTAGGCTGCATTCACAGGAACGTGTGCCATGCTCAAGATAGCCCGATTGCCATTTCCCCTTTGGCTAACCAGTATTGTGCTCCTTGGAGCGATCGCCCCCCTGCCTGCCTTGGCACAACGGGCGGCGGGTGACATTGTAATTATTGGCAACTCTCCCGATGACTGGGGTCGTAATCAACGCTACTGGAATCATTTGCTCAACCTGTCGGGGGCAACCGCAGCCGCTTCTACGCCGACAACGTCGGGGACTCCCCAGGAAGTTGACCCCAAAGTTCTAGAACAACAGCTTCTACGCAATATCCGCTTGGATCAGCCGCAGCTTCAGCCTATACTCAAGTCACCGGGGTCTTCAGTGGTGACAGGCACCGTGACGAACAATAACCGCCAACCAGTAACAATTCAGGCCATTAACTATGAAGTCGTGGATGCCAATGGCAAAATTCTGCAAACGGGTGCGGCGACTCCAAAACCGGCAACCGTTGCTCCCGGTCAGACAGTGACATATCAAGAAGTACTCCCTACTGTGCCAGCGGATATTGGAGCACGGGTGCGGTTGAGTCAGCCGGCGGTAGTGCTGCAGGGGGGTGTCTAGACTTCGCCTCGGCATCACTGGGGGGATTGCCTGCGGTAAATCTGTGGTGGCTGCCTACTTGCAGCAACGCTATGGGTTGCCCATTGTGGATGCCGATTTATTAGCGCGGCAGGCAGTTGCCATCGGGACGCCCATTTATCAAGCCATTGTCAAGCGCTATGGGGGCGAAATTTGCCGTAGGGATGGCGCTATTGATCGCCCGCGTTTAGGGGAAATTATCTTTGCCCAGCCCCAAGAGCGCCAATGGCTAGAGGCGCAAATTCACCCTTGGGTAATTGCCGCGATGGAGCGAGTAATTGATACTTGCCATCAACCCCTTATTGTCTTGGTGATTCCCCTTCTGTTTGAGGCTCACCTTGAAGGACTTGTGGATCGCATTTGGGTGGTGGCCACCACACCTGAGCAACAGTTGGCTCGCCTGCAGCAGCGCGATCGCCTCTCTAGACATGCAGCTGCCCAACGCATAGTCAGTCAACTGCCCCTAGAGGAGAAAATTCGGCGGGCAGACACGGTTCTTTGGAATACAGGGAGCCTTGAGGAACTCTACCGTCAGGTGGATCAAGCTTTTTCTCTACTGAACCGAAATGGCGAGGGAAGTTAGCCCCATTGTTACCTGTTGCAGGAAACTTTCTGGATGAATGGGCAGGGGAATGTAGCGATCCACCCCCTGATAGTTCCCCTCTGATCCCAAAATAAAAATCTTGAGTTGCTCTGGGGGGCAGCGTTGCCGCAACTGATCCACCAGCTCTTGCACATCACCATAGCTAAAGGGTTCTGCAAAGAGGACAGCAATGGGCGTGAGTGCCAGCAGCCGCTCCACTTCACCATCTACCAGCCAAATCACTTGATAGCCCGCTGTGGTCAAAATAGAACAAATCAGTGTGGCGGTGGGTTCATCCTCACTCACAAGAACAATCCGTCCTGCAGGCTCGACCAGCACATCTGTTGTTGCAAGGGGCGGGACATCCAGCTTGACTTTGGGGGGTTCTGTAGGGATCGCGGGAAGACCAACGGTAAAGGTGCTGCCTTTGCCTTCAGTGGAGTCCACCTCAATCCAGCCATGGTGCAGATCAACCCACTGCTTGGTTAGGGCTAGGCCTAAACCTGCTCCAGGATAGGCGCGGCCAAAGGAGCTATCTAACTGCTGAAATTTTTGAAAGAGCAAGGGTTGTAAGTGAGCAGGGATACCAATGCCATTGTCCTGCACTTGAAAAATGAGTTCGTCCTCTTTCCACCATGCCCGTAGAATGACTTCCCCCATTGCAGGGGTGAACTTAATGGCATTGCTAAGCAGGTTAATGAGGATTTGCTGAATGCGGCGGTAGTCTCCCCAAAAGCGATCGCGACTGGGGGGAATCATGAGTTGGTGGTGCAGGTTAACCTGATGGCGATGGGCTTGGGGTTTGACGACTTCAATGCAGTCTGTACACAGTTGCCGAATCGAAAAGGTGCTGCGATGCAGGTGCGATCGCCCCAGTTCCGCCTGAGAGAGATCGAGAATACTATTGATCAATTCCAATAGATGCGTGCCACTCTCATGGATAATTTCTAGGTATTCCCGCTGTTTTGCCGTCAGCGGGCCAAGGGGCCAGCGTAATAGGGTGGCGGAAACCCCAATAACACAGGTCAGGGGAGTGCGCAGTTCGTGACTCATGGTGGCCAAAAAGTCATTTTTGATGCGGTGGGCGGCTTCCATGGCACTAAGAGCTTCCCGCAGCGCCTGGGTGCGCTCGTTGACACGCTGTTCTAGGGTGGCTTTCTGCTGTTGCAGTTCGCTGTAGAGCTGTGCTTGATAGATGGCAATGCTCAGATGTTGACTGAGATGGTTGAGAAACTCAATTTCTTGGGGTTGCCACTGCCGCGGGCGATCGCACTGATGGGCAATGAGTACCCCCCAGAGTTTGTCTTGAACAATAATTGGCACAATTAACCACGCTCGGATTTGCCACCGGGCAGCGAAGTCCCGGAGACAGGGCACTTCCTTGTAAAACTGCTCAATGTTGCTAACAACAATGGTTTCGCCGCGGCTCAGGCGCTGATAGCTACTCGCGGGTAAAGCTGACCACTGCCAACATTGATCCCAAAGTCCAAGGACGGAGGGAATATCTTGATGGCGGCAGGACTCATAGGTAATTTTCCCGTGGAGTTCTCCTTCAGTGGAGCTGAATTGCCCCACCAGTAGGCGATCCACATCCAAAAACTCGCGAATGCGATCGACCGCTGTTTTTAGCAGTTCTGGCAGTTCAAGACTCTGGCGAATTTGGGTTGTTACTTGGTGTAGCAATCGTTCTTGGGCTTGACGCTCATTGAGGGCTGCTGTGACCAAAGGTTGACAGCTTTGACACTGAGTTGCTGTTTCTTCACTGAGAACAGCCATAAGGCAATCGCCAGATCGGTGGGCAACATCTGTGCTTGACCGTTCAAGGCAGTGAGTTGCTGCAACACAGTGCGGATCAGGGGGCGGTGCTTCACGGGAACTTGGCTACGGATTTTGCGCAAGAAGCGGGCGATCGCCGCAGGGTCGGTGAGAATTTGTACCCGATAGGCACTCGTCTGCGGCACGGGTTCTGCCTGCAACAGCAGCGCAAACGTCTCTGCCACGACGACTAGAAAAGGGGCATCGGCAGAGGCGATGAGTTCTTCACGGGTAAGGACAGTCGCTCCGCGATGGCTAGCTTCTGCGAGCAGGACTGTGGCGATTCGCTCGTAGAAAAATGCTGGTAAAATTCGATCAAAGACGGGCGGGCGCATAGTTTTTTAAGTTCAATCCTTGATCGGTTCATCGCAAAAAGTGGCATCGCCCTGCGGGTCGCGATCGCCAGAAACTTTTTCCCTTCATTTCCGTTGTAGCGGCTCAAGGGAGACAAGGGGAAAAGCCTACCAGTTTCTTTAATGATTCTTGTCAAGGTATGCATCGAATTCTGACATTGAATGACCCGACTGTTGCCACAGATAACAGCGATGTTGCATTTCTACAGCAAAGCAGTGCTCCCATTGTTATTTTAACGGCAGCGGATACGGATATTGCCCTGCTAGCGCACGCCTACCGCCAATTGCCTAAGGACTTTCCCCCGCTGCGCCTTGCCAACTTATTGTATCTACAAGCAGCAGCAGTCATTGATGACTATGGCGATCGCGTCCTAGCCCAGGCCGAGGTTGTTGTGATTCGCCTTTTGGGGGGACGGGGCTATTGGAGCTATGGCCTAGAGGTGGCGCAGCAAGTGGTCGGCGATCGCGGAGGGCAGTTGATCCTCCTGCCAGGGGACGATCGCCCCGATTTGGAACTAATGAGTTTATCGAGTTGGCCGCTGGCACGGGTAGATTACCTGTGGCAGTACTTTTGTGAAGGGGGACAGGAGAATTTTCAGCGAGCGCTCGAATTAATTGGTCACTATGGCTGCGGTTGGGGGCAGCCCCCCCTGCCCCCCCAAAGGATTCCACGCTGGGGTCATTATCCAATTCAAGGGGAAATAGGCAGGGATTGGCCTCAGGTGGGCATTCTCTTTTACCGCGCCCACTACTTGGCAGGCAATACTTCGGTGATTGATGCCCTTGCTCAAGCCTTAATTCAGCGGCAACTAGCACCTGTACCTGTGTTTGTCTCCTCACTGCAAGACCCGGAAGTACAACGGAACCTACTGGCAGTATGGCAGGGCAAGGTGGAATTGATTCTCAATACCACGGGGTTTGCGATCGCCAAACCCAATGAGATTCATCTTTGGCAGCAGCTAGATGTCCCTGTGTTCCAAGTGATTCTCAGCAGCAGTACCTACGAGACTTGGCAACAACATCCCCAGGGTCTAATGCCACAGGATCTCGCAATGCACGTGGTTTTGCCGGAGGTGGATGGCCGCATCATTACCCGCGCAGTCTCCTTTAAAACCGTGTCGCAAATCCAACCCGAGGTGGAAACGACCATAACCACCTATGCTCCAGCCCGCGATCGCCTGCAATGGGTCAGTGAGCTGGCGGCCAACTGGCTCAAACTCCGCCGTAAAGCGCCCGCTGAACGCCGCCTTGCCCTGATTTTGGCCAACTACCCCTGTCGCGATGGTCGTCTTGCCAATGGCGTGGGTCTCGACACCCCCAACAGTACCGTAGAGCTGCTCAAGGCACTTCAGAGAGCCGGCTATGATCTTGGCGCTAATCCCCTCCCCAGAGATGGCGATGCCCTCATTCAACATCTCAGCCGCTCCTACACCAACGACCCCGAAGGCAATCAGTGGCGGCTGCCGCGCTACACTCTCCCCCTTGAAACCTACCAGCGCTATTTTCAGGCACTGCCAAAGGCTGCCCAGGCGGCCATCGGCCAACGCTGGCCCTCTCCCACTGCCGATTTACCCATTGCCGGCAACTGTTGGGGCAACATCTTTGTTGGTGTTCAGCCCAGCCGAGGCTACGATCGCGACCCCAGCTTGAATTACCATGCCCCCGACTTGGAACCCACCCCGGAATATCTGGCCTTTTACTTTTGGCTGCGCCATGTGTTTGGGGCGGATGCCATTGTCCATGTGGGCAAACACGGCAATCTGGAATGGCTCCCCGGCAAAAGTATTGCCCTCAGTGACACCTGCTTTCCAGAAATTGTCCTAGGTCCTGTGCCCCACTTTTATCCCTTTATTGTCAATGACCCCGGCGAGGGTGCCCAAGCTAAACGGCGTGCCCAAGCGGTCATTTTGGATCACCTGACGCCGCCTCTAACCCGCGCCGAGTTATATGGTGGCCTAGAAACCCTTAGCCACTACATTGAGGAGTACTACGCGGCCGAGCAGTTCGATCGCCCCCGCTTAACCCTCCTGCGGCAGCAGATTGAAACCCTGGTCAAAGAACTGGATTTAGACCAAGAAATTGCTGCCCCCAATCCAGAGGAAACATGGACTGCATGGCTAGCACGCACCGATGGCTATCTCTGCGATTTGCGGGATGCCCAAATCCGCGATGGCCTGCATATCCTTGGCCAATGTCCGCAAGGGCAACAGTTACGGGATTTGATCATTGCCATTGCCCGCAGTCCCAGCTCAGAGCATATCGGTCTTACTCGCGCGCTGGCCCAAGACCAAGGGGTAGATTTAGACCCCCTCACCGCCGATCCAACTGCTCCCAGTCCTGTCCCCGGCTATCGTTCTGTGGGCGAGTGGCAAAATGCCCTAGAGGTGGCGGCGGCAAACCTAGTGGAGGCTCTGCTCAACGGCACCCCAAACCTCCCCTGTGGTGGGGCAACTCAGCAGGTGTTGGATTGGATTCGCACCGTACTCTACCCTGCTCTACAACAGACTCCCCAAGAAATTCAGCACTTGCTCCATGGCCTCAGTGGTGGCTATGTCCCCAGTGGGGCTGCCGGTGCTCCGACTCGGGGTCGTCCCGATGTCCTGCCCACCGGAAGGAATTTCTATGCAGTGGATCTGCGGGCGGTACCCACAGAGGCTGCCTGGGCGTTGGCAGAGCGAGCGGCAGCGGCACTCATTGAACGCTACTGTCAAGAGCACGGAGAATTTCCGCGGACCCTTGGCCTCTCGGTATGGGGCACAGCCACCATGCGCACAGGGGGCGACGATATTGCCCAAGCCCTTGCCTTGTTGGGGGTACGTCCGGTGTGGGAAGGCGCCTCGCGGCGGGTCGTGGATTTGGAGGTGATTCCCCTATCGCTGTTGGGGCGGCCGCGGGTAGATGTAATGCTGCGGATTTCTGGCTTTTTCCGCGATGCCTTTCCCAATTTAATTGCCCTCTTCGATGAGGCAGTGCAGCGGGTGAGTCAATTGGAGGAACCTGCGGATCAAAATCCCTTGGCTGCTCAAGTGGCTCAAGAAACTGCCCACTGGCAACAGCAGGGTCTTTCTCCGCAGCAAGCCCAACAACGGGCGCGCTTTCGCATCTTTGGCTCCAAACCCGGTGCCTATGGCGCTGGACTCCAAGGCCTCATTGAAGCACAAAACTGGCAGGGCGATGAGGATTTAGCCCGTGCCTACATTCACTGGAGTAGCTATGCCTACACTGGGCAAGGACAGAGCCACAATGCGGCTGAAGCCCTCGAGCAACGTCTCAGACAGCTACAAGTGGTGCTGCAAAACCAAGATAACCGCGAGCATGATCTGCTGGACTCCGATGACTATTACCAGTTTCAGGGGGGCTTGACTGTTGCTGTGCGATCGCGATCAGGGCAGCAGCCTACGGTTTACTTTGGCGATCACTCGCGGCCAGAACAACCCAAAATTCGCACCCTCCAGGAAGAACTGTTGCGGGTCTATCGCTCCCGCGTGGTCAATCCCAAATGGCTAACAGGTATCCAACGTCATGGCTACAAGGGCGCCTTTGAAATGGCAGCCACGGTGGATTATCTCTTTGGCTATGCCGCCACCACTCGCTGTGTACCCGACTATGTGTTTGCTGGTGTTGCTCAGACCTACTTACTCGATGGGGAAGTGCAAGCCTTTGTGGCGCAGCATAATCCCTGGGCACTGCGGGATATGGCCGAGCGACTCCTAGAAGCAGCTCAACGTCAACTGTGGCAGAGACCCGATCCGCAAATTTTAGACCGCCTGCGATCGCTAGCTCTAGAGGCCGAGGGTCTAATTGAACAACTTTAGGCGGCCTTCCCCATTCTCACCTCAGCCGCTGGCGGGAGCGTTATATCCTAATAGAGTAAAATCCAGCGCAGTACCCGCGCTACCGCTGCCACCAAGCAGACAATGACCAACTGTCCCGGTAAAGCAACAAGTGAATATTGCTCCAGCAGTTCTGGCAAAGGTTGATTCAATTGTCCCGCCAGAGCCAGACCACCGAGGTAAAGGGCACCGCAAAGATGAATGAGAACTAGTCCTGCTCCGCTACTAAAGGCAAGCCATTCTAGGGTTACCCGCTTTTGCGGGCGAAAGGCGAGCCAACCACAAACCCAAGCCGCCGGCACAAAACCCAACAGATAACCGAATGTCGGTTCACGCCAATAGTCCAGACCACCCCCCTTGGGAAAACACTTGAAACCCACTTAGTCCCAGAATTAAATAGGCCACCTGTGAGAGGGCTGCGGCTTGCCGCCCCCCCATACAGCCAACGAAAAGAACTGCCGCCACTTGATACGATACGGGTAACGAGTACACAGGAATTGCCGTCCATGAGGTAGGCAACACAACTTGTCCTTCCTCATTCAGGAGGTTGGGGATAGCGATCGCTGCTTCCATGAACGTTCCGGCGACGGTTAGCAGGAGGCCTAAAATCGCCCACAACAATTCATCAAGGGGTGACACGTCGTTTCTCAAGAGCGCTGCAACTCATTAGGCGGGACTGACGGAGCCGGACTTGTATAACGAAACGTGAGATCCGTATCCCCCATCATGATAATGTCCCCATGGTGTAATACCCGCTCATCCGCTAGGGGGGTACCGTTAATCAGTGTGCCATTGCGACTGTTGTGGTCACGAATGAGGTACACTAGGGCACTGCCCCGAGGTCGTAGCTCAATAGTGGCCTGATGTCGTGAAACGTAAGGATCATGGATGATAATGTCACAGTCACTGGCTCGCCCAATTTTCCAAAAAGCCTTGCCTGCGAGGTGATACTTGCCGACTATTGTCCCTTGGGAACACACAATCAGCCATGCTTGTTTGTCAACATCGGGAAAGTGCGCCATAAAAGTCTGCCACGGATGCTTTTACCATATGTACTTCACTCTAGCTTTTAGGGCTGGATGATGCTTTGAAAGCCTACGGAATCTGAGATTGAATGTTTTTAATATTTTAATAGTTTAATAGGCAATTTACAGATATCAACCTCAGTGCTTATACGGATAATAAAAGGCTATTTGCGTGTTTAGATTAAACAGTAAGTATATCTTTTTAACGTCTAGTTGTGAGGTGAACATAAGGTGTTTTTAGACCAAGGTTTTCACTCATCAGTTATGCAAAAAGAGCTGGTTTTATCAACTTTAACTAACCTGTTGTGAGCTTCCCATGAAAAAGCCCACTTCAATTTCTGTGTCCAATTTGAGTCGGAGTTCCCCCTTGGTGCAGAATGAAAATCAGGTGTCATTAACTCAACAACTGAAGCTACGGCGATCGCTCCTTGCCAATCTACTGGTACTGGCGGTAGGCTGTGGCATTTTCACCTTTGCCGGCGTGTTTCTCTACCGCCACTTGACAACTGTCCGCAGTCGGGATGCCGTTATCAATGGGGTGATTGTGAATGTGCGTGCTCCTGAGGAAGGGCGGTTGGAGAAACTGAGGGCGCAGGTAGGCGAGTTTATCACCCCCACAGATGCCCCCTTAGCCCTCATAGAAAATGACTATGTCAGCCAAGGCAACGCCCGAGAAGTTGAAAAATGGCTAGAACGCCGCCGCGGCGAACTGGAGGCCGCTCAGGCAAAGCTGGCTCAGTTGCAAGAACTCCTTGCCTCTGCCCAACAGGATGAACGGAATCAACAGGTGCTTGAGGTGGAGCAAACCCAGCGCCAAGTGGCGGCTGCTCAAGCAGAACTCGCGGCTGCTAAGGCCAATCTTGCCGATGCCAGAGCGCGCTATCACCTAGCAAAAATGAACTACCAGCGCTTTAGTCAGTTGGCGCAGCAGGGAGCAGTGCCCCAAGCCCAAGCAGATGCAGCACTAACAGAATTACAGCAAAGCCAAGCCCAAGTGGCTGCTCGCCAACGGGCAATGGAAGCTGTGGCTCGCACCGTTGAGGCTTTAAAAGCCGATGCCCGTGCTGCTGAATTGGGGCTGACACTGCGCAATACTCGCAGTAACTACGACCCCCGCCTACGGCTACAAGAGTTACAAATTCAGATTGGTGAACAGCAGGCGATTGTCAAAGGCATTGAACGGGAAATCGCTGCCCAACAACGACAGGTTATCCAAGCACAGCGGGAGGTGGCGCAGCGCAGGGTGGTGAAGGTGCCTGTTCCCATTGCTGGCTATGTCTGGCGGGTGGAGGCGCGGCCGGGCATGTTTCTGGGGAAAGGGGATCAAATTTTGCAATTGCTGGATTGTCAACGGCGTTGGATTGATGTGTTTGTGGATGAGCAATCTCTGCGGTTGATCCATCCGGGCACTAAGGCAAAGATTGAACTCTATGGCAACAAAGGGAAGGTTCTGTGGGGAACCGTTAGCAACATTCGTTCGGGTTTGGGGCGGCTCAATCCTGGAGATGATCAGGTGATCCCCATTCCCGAAAATTACCCGCGTCAAAGTCAAGTGCGTGTTGAGTTAGATGCCGACCCAGACTGGGGCGAGGGTAACTTTTGCTATGTGGGCTACACCGCACGAGTGACGTTTCAGATTTTCCCCTAAGTATTGATATTTACCTTAAAGGTTTGAGGCTTGTGACAAGGGCTGTCGTTGCCGTTTATCTAGGCAATAAGAAATATTGATGCAATTTTATTCTTGGCCGCGGTTAAGTACGGTGTCTTTCATAGATAAGATTAAATCTAATTAGTCTTATCCATAGGCATAAGCAGTGTTTATGTTGCAATCATTTGCGGACACGGTGTGGCTTGTACCTTTCTACTCGCTGGCAGGAATGGCGCTGTCTTTGATTTGGTTACCGGCAATTACTCGCAAGACAGGACCTCGTCCAGCGGGCTATGTAAATATCTTGCTAACATTTTTCTCCTTTGTTCATGCCCTGCTGGCAACGGTAGCGATCGCCAACCAACCGCCGCAGTCTGTGCATTGGACATGGCTCGATGTCGCGGGTCTGCACTTTGACCTTCCCGTGGAGATTTCTATTTTGACGACCACGGCTCTCATGTTGATCACGGGTTTGAACCTAATGGCTCAGGTTTTTGCCGTTGGCTACATGGAGATGGATTGGGGCTGGGCGCGGTTTTTTGCTCTCTTAGCTCTTTTTGAAGGGGGGATGGCTGCTCTAGTGCTCCTTGACTCCCTGTTCTTTAACTATGTGGTGCTAGA
>DVDZ01000086.1 GCA_015296025.1 Thermosynechococcus sp. M46_R2017_013 | reverse complement strand
CCCAAAAGCAGCCCATGCCAAACATGGCTAATTCCATACCTCGGGATAGGGAGGGGTCAAGGGACAACCCTTCACAAGATGAGCCGCTGGTACTGGCATTGGTTCTGCCGGCCGGGCAACGCTGCACTGGGGCTAGGCATTGTCAGCTTTTTGAATCCGAAGAATCCCATAACTGATGTCCACTGAATGATTTACTACGTTTCTCTATTCTGACGAGCTTTTAGTGAGTCGTGCCAGGATTCACAGCCGTCTCAGGTTTAGTTTGCTGCCGGTGGTTGCCGCCGTTCCCATTCCTGTAAGGGACGCTGGAGGGCATTTTTAAGGTCAAGGGGAACCAAGGTCACCGTCATTTTTTCGCGCGGTGCCGCTGGCGGGTCAATTTCTGCGTAAAGCTTGAGGCCGTCAAAGGTGGTGTCGCCCAAGCGTAAACGGTGCCGCTGGCCATCTTGGAGCGTAATATCCACAGTGGCCATTGGCGGAGCGAGGCCATAATCCCCAGCACGTTCAGTCGGTACTTCAAAAGAGCGATCGCGCTGACCTGTGGCCAACAAATTTAATAAGAAAACAACGGCGCCCTCTTCTGCGGGGGTTTGCTTTTCCCGATCAATGACCCAGTTGCCTGTAGCCAACTTTTTCAGGTTCAGGCTGTAATCAGGGGCAGTAATTTTCAATGCTGCAACATCCGCCTCTTGAAAGTGAAAGAGGGGTTTTTGGGTTTGCGTATCACTGCTATTGGGACTGGGCAGTTGTTGCTCAAAAAGAAAGAGACCGCCGCCTAAAACAGCCGCTGTTGTTAAAAGAACTAGTGTTTTTGTGCGGATACCACTTGCCATTACCTATTAATTATAGGCTCATCGATAAGACAGACTCTCAAGCTCCTTGACGCAACTTATCCAGCACCGAGCGATCTTCCAATGTTGAGGTATCCCCAGCCACCTCTTGACCTGCAGCAAGGGAACGGAGGAGCCGCCGCATGATTTTGCCGGACCGTGTTTTGGGCAGCGCATCGGTAAAGCGAATTTCCGCTGGCCGCGCCAAGGCACCAATTTCATTGACGACGTGCTGCTTTAGCTCCTGTTGAAGGGCATCGCTGGGGGTAGCCGATCCTTCAAGAATAACAAAGGCAACGATTTCTTCCCCTTTGATTTCGTCGGGTTTACCGACCACGGCGGCCTCCGCAACCGCAGGGTGGGAGACCAATGCCGATTCAATTTCCATTGTGCCCAAGCGGTGACCAGACACATTGATTACATCGTCAACCCGTCCCATTACCCAAAAGTAGCCATCCTCATCCTTGCGGGCACCATCACCAGCAAAGTAAATGTACTGGCCATCGCGCGGCGGAATGTGTTCCCAATAGGTGCGGCGGAAGCGATCGGGATCTCCATACACTGTGCGCATCATCCCCGGCCAAGGGTAACGAATCACTAGATAGCCACCCTCATTGACGCCCACCGGGTTGCCCTCGAGATCGACAACATCCGCCAAAATCCCCGGAAAGGGCTTGGTGGCAGAGCCGGGTTTCATGGGAATTGCCCCTGGCAAGGAGGTGATCATGTGACCCCCCGTTTCCGTTTGCCACCACGTATCCACAATCGGGCAGCGCTCACCGCCAATAACGCGGTAGTACCACATCCATGCTTCAGGGTTAATGGGTTCGCCCACAGTTCCCAACAGGCGGAGTGAGGAAAGATCTCGCGACCGGGGCAAGTGTTCCCCCATTTTGATAAAGGCACGAATGGCCGTGGGAGCGGTGTAGAAAATTGTGACTCTGTACTTTTCAATAACATCCCAGAAGCAGCCGGGGTTGGAAGCGCGGGGTGCCCCTTCGTACATGAGGGTGGTTGCCCCGTTGGAGAGTGGCCCATAGACAATGTAGCTGTGACCCGTAATCCAGCCCACATCCGCCGTACACCAATAGACATCGGTATCTTGCAGGTCAAAGACCCACTGAGTGGTGATGTGGGTGTAGAGGTTATAGCCGGCGGTGGTGTGCACAACCCCCTTGGGTTTGCCAGTGGAACCGGAGGTATAGAGAATAAAGAGCATATCCTCACTGTCCATGGGTTCAGCAGGACAGTCGGCACTGACACCCTTTTGCAAATCGTGCCACCAGTGATCGCGACCGGGCACCATCGTAACCGGCTGTTGGGTGCGCTGCACCACCAAGACATGTTCAACACTGGGAACCGCCTGATGGGCAAGGGCTTTGTCCACTTGATCTTTAAGGGACACAATGGCATCTTTGCGCCAGCCGCCGTCAGCGGTGACAACAAGTTTGGCTTGGGCATCTAAAAGGCGATCGCGGAGAGCTTCGGCACTAAATCCGCCAAAGACAACAGAGTGGGGGGCGCCAATACGGGCACAGGCCAACATGGCAATGGCTGCTTCGGGAATCATCGGCATATAAATGCCCACGCGATCGCCCTTTTTCACCCCCCAGTTGTTTGAGGACGTTGGCAAATTGGCACACTTCGCGGTGCAATTGGGCATAGGTGAGGGTGCGGCTGTCACCGGG
>DVDZ01000085.1 GCA_015296025.1 Thermosynechococcus sp. M46_R2017_013 | reverse complement strand
GACGGCCTACCTGGCATGGGTGTTTCGGGCGATGGATGAATTCCTCTTTTTGGGCAAGGGGTTAGCGGCAGCAGATTCCTACGATCGCGCGGCAGCTTGGGCAGAACTCAATCGCGATCCGTACGCACGCAATGCAGCACCCTATTATCGCTCTTTGGCACAAACCCTGCGGCGAGATCCCGACAGTCGCATGGCCCAGATCAATGCTTGGATCTGGGCACTGGTCAATGCTGTGAGCGATCGCTCGCGGCAAACAGCGATTGAAAACATTGAACGCCTTGGGGGCAAGGTCTCACGGCTTCCCGATGGCACATGGCAAATTCGCCACCCTGAGGATCTGCGGTAGTGCCTGTGGAACGCACGATTCCTGAAATTAATGAAAAAATTAAGGCGGGTAAGGCCACGGTTTGGACGCTGACAGAACTCAAAGCGCGCCTTGAAAGCCTGAGCATTGCTGAAGCCACCCGCCAAGTAGATGTGGTTACGACGGGTACGTTTGAACCCATGGAGTCTTCAGGGGCAATCATTAATTTGGGGCCAACGGATCCACCGATTAAACTGCGGCAGTGCTGGCTGGATGGCATTCCTGCCTACAGTGGTTTTGGTGCTGTGGATCTGTATTTGGGGGCAGCCCAATCCCTTGACCCGAATTCCGATGGGGGTGAAGTGGATAGCCTGCGGGAACGGGGGGGTGGCCATGTGATTGCCGATTTGATTGCCGGTAAAGCCATTTCCCTGCGGGCAGTGGGCTATGTCACTGATTGTTATCCCCGTGCCAGTTTAGAAACTGTGATCAGCAAAGAGACGATCAACCAGTTCTATCTCTACAACCCCCGTAATCTTTATCAAAATTTTATTGTTGGCGTAAATGGGGGCGATCGCCCCCTCTATACCTACCTTGGACCACTACAACCGCAACTGGGCAACGCCGTCTATGCCTGTGGCGGTGCCCTCTCGCCTCTGCTGAACGATCCCTACTTGCGACTAGTGGGAATTGGCACGCGCATTTTTCTCGGCGGCGGCATTGGCTATGTGGCGTGGGAAGGCACCCAACACTTCCCTTTGCAAAAACGGTTAGCCAACGACACACCCATTGGACCAGCCGCCACCCTTGCCCTTATTGGCGATGCCAAACAAATGGATCCCTTTTGGGTGCGGGGTTGCTATTTCAAGCACTATGGGGCTTCTCTGATGCTGGGGGTAGGTGTTCCGCTGCCGGTGCTAGATCAAGAGGTCATTGCCCGCTGCGCGATTCGCGATGAAGAAGTGGTTGCCCCGATTATTGACTTTTCAATTCCTCGCCGTGTGCGTCCCACTTTTGGCATGGTCAACTATGCCCAACTAAAGTCAGGCAAAATCAAAATTGAAGGTAAAACCGTGCGCACGGCTCCCCTCACCAGTCTCTACTTTAGTCAGCGTATTGCTGAAGTTCTCAAGCAATGGCTCTACAGTGGTCGTTTTACTTTGACAGAACCCATTGCTCCATTGCCCCGCGATCGCACTTTTTTGCCGCAGCAACCTTGGATGCCCGCTGCCAGTGAGGATTAGCCGCCTTTCGGCCACAATCCTGACGCTATAACGACGCTATAATAGATAATAGAATGTAGCCGAACCACCTTGGCCTTGGCAATTTTTTAGTTCCCGACTCAGGAATTCAAGCCCCTGATGAACTCTCACCGATGGGTGTTTAATAGAGATATAGAGTTCTGAATTGTTGCGATCGCTAGCAAACGCAAAGCTGCATTCTTCATGAGCTTAAGTCCGTCATGCGTATTATTACGGTTGTCATTGGTTGCTGTTGTGTGTCAGTCTCAGCGTTAGGGTAGAGGTCAAGGGCTGTGCAGTATCTCGCCGAGGTCATTAAGAAAACGGGTTTCATGGGGACGAAATCCGAATTGAAATTGCTCATGCGTGAGCAGTCGGGTTACTGGCATCCCGTCCCCCAAAACGAAGAGACGATTCCCTTTGACAATAGCCGTGACTACGGCAACGGGGTGCTCGTCTTTGTGGAAATGGCTGCCAACCGCCAAATTCACAATGTGGATGAGGCGTCTCGCCGTCTTACAGGTATCTTGCACGGCTTCACGCGGATGCGGGAGCGTTTCCAAAGCCAAGAGGAAGAGATTGAAGGTTGGAAGCAATCCTTATCCTATCAAGCGGAGGCTCTCAATCAACGGGAACAGGAATTTGAGCAGCGCAAAGAAGAACTGCAAGAACTTGAGGCACAACTAGCGGGCGCCGAGGAGCAATTGGCACAACTCAACAAACTGCGGGAGGAACTGACCGCAGAGGAACAGCGGATTCAAGCAGAGCGCCAAGCCCTTGAAAATTTACGCCACCAAGTGTACCAAGAGCAGCAGCGCTGGGAACAACTTAAATCCAGCCACAGTGTTGGCCTATCACCAGAACAAATTCGCCAAGTGGATTTGATTTTGCAGCAATTGGCAGACAGTCTCAACAGTGGTGGGCGTCCCCAACTCACCGCATGTTTTCAGACTTTAGACCAGCAGCAGGCCTTGCTCAACCAGTACTGGCAGCAACTGGAGCAACTGGAGCAGGAGGTTAGTCAACGTCAAGCTGCCCTAGAGGAGCAACTTCGGGTCTTTCAGCAAAAGGAAGAGACGTGGCGCACTGCTCAAGAGCGATTTTGGCAAGACAATCGGGCGATCGCCCTTCAGGAGGAACTCTGCCGCTACAAACAATCTGTCCTTGAAAAAGAACGCCACCTCCTTACTCAACAGGAGGAAATGATCCAGCAAATGCGCCAAGCCATGGTTAGTGATCTCACAGAGGCAGTGGATGTCAATGCCCTGATGCAAATGCCCATCGAGGAACTTGAAAAAGAAGTGGCCAACCGAGGCAATGACCTCAAGCGCGCCTCTGCCTTTGTCAACGATCAAGAAGAAGAGCTAAAGATGGCTCTAGAGTCCTTGGCAGAACTGGAGCAAAAAGTCAAAGAAGCCAGTGACTTCGATCGCCTCCAACTGGCGGGGGAATTGGAAGACGAACGCCAGCGCTGTAATCTGCTCAATCAGGCTCTTGAAGGCCAGCGGCAAAATATCCGTGAAAAAGAAGCAATCTACAAAATCCACAAGCAAGTGCTAGAGGCACGCAAGGATCCTGCCTCCCAACAGGGCATTAGTCTCATTCCCATTCTCAGCGAATTGGAACGCCAGTTTCAAGAGTACAGTGTGGCCGTCAATCAACTGGCGGAGGAACTACAACAGGCCTATACCGATTTAGAAAGTTTGCGTCACGACCTCGAAGAACGCCGCAAGCTGCAACAGCAGCAAAAAGATCAACTGAACCAAGAAGAACAAATACTGCTTGAAGAGCAACGATTGCTGGCTGCGAAGCGGGGACAGGCAACTCTATTGCGGGAAATTTTACAACCTGTTCAAGATCGCCTCAATCACTTGCGTCAAGCTCTCGAGGGAATCAACCAAACTATCCTCAATGGCCGTCCCAGTGCCCTCATTTCTGAGTTGCAGCAGGTGGTCATGAAACTGGGGCAAGAAGCTTAGCGACTAGTTGTGCTGCCGCATTGCTTCCCGGACTTTTGTTTCCCCAGTGCGGTTATTTTGCTCACGGTAGAGCTTCAGAGCCATTTGATAGGCACTATGGGCCTCCTGCCGTCGGCCTTGAGCTGTCAACGCTTTCCCCAAGCGGTAAAATCCATCGGCATTTGTGGGGCTGATCTGCGTGGCTTGACGATAAATTGCCACCGCTTCAAGGGAATTATCTTGCTGCATTAACAGCTCACCTAAACGGAAGTAGGTGGCCACCTGTTCGGGTTGCAGGGTGATCAGGCGGCGATACATTTGGATGGCGCGCTCTGGTTGATTTGCAGCAACGGCGAGTTCTGCCACCTGTTGAAGTAGATCCGCATCGCGCTGCCCCAAGTTGGCCGCGCGATCAATGGCCTGCCAGCCTTTGCTAGAATCCCCAGCGGCAAGAAGCGCCATCCCCAAGTTGAGTTGAATTGAGGCCTTGCTAGGGGCAAGAGTTGCCGCCTGTTGCAGATGACTGAGGGCTTCAGGGATATTGCGTTGTTGGAACAGCAAAACACCTAATCCCTGTTGAGCTGCCCAATTGCGAGGGTCAAGACCGAGGGCAGAGCGGTAGGCCTGTATAGCGCCTTGGGGATCCCCCATGCGGGCAAGAATCACCGCCAATCCTTCATAGGCTTGGGCATTACGGTTATTGAGGCGAATCGCTTGGCGGTAGGCGGCAGCAGCACCGTGGTTTTCCCCCATCATCCCCAGACTGTAGCCGAGGGCATAGTAAAAATCAGCGTTTTGTTGATCTAGCTCAATGGCACGTTGATAGGCACGAGCAGCTTCAGCAAATTGTCCCTGCTGGGCATAGATGTAGCCAATGGCAGAATGCACGCGGGGATTACGGCTCTCGCTCTGGAGCAGTTGCTGATAAATGATCAAGGCTTGGGCATAGTTCCCTGCTTCTACTAGCCGTCGCCCTTCCCGCATCAGCGTGCTGACTTGGCTATTGGCGTGTACTGGCGATGCCATCCAAAGGCCAAGACCGGCAATACTTGCCCATAAAAGGGAATTGAAGCGCATCGTGAGTAGTCCTCCTCGCAAACGTTAACCGCAACTTAATAGTTGTTTACAGCCCCCTTAAGAGATACTGCAAATTCCACCAAGGGCGATCGCCAAGAGTTAAGAGATCTAGTTAAGGCAAACTACAGCCTTTTTCTAGGAAATACATCAAAGGAAGGGGAGCCTCTCCTGTAGTGGTTTGCACAGTTTTCAAGTGTGTACCACCTGAATGAAAAGGGCTGCAAAGGTCTATTCTGGACAATTTTGACCCGAATGGCAAATCAAAAGGTAGGTGTCCGATGGCAAGACGATGCAACATTGCCCTGGTGGGCAGCTACAACAGTGGCAAAACGACCCTTGCAGAAAGCATTTTGCGCCTTACCCACGCCACCAATGGCAAGGCCAGTAGTCTTCTAGATACCAGTCCTGAGGCGCGCGATCGCCAGATGGGGGTAGAGCTGAATGTGGTTCATACCCAGTATGGGGACTGGGAGCTGATCCTTCTTGACTGTCCTGGCTCAGTGGAGTTGCTCCAAGAAACCCTCAATGCCCTAGTTGGTGTGGATATGGCGATCGTTGTCTGTGAACCCCTCAGCGATCGCGCCTTTACCCTCACCCCCCTGTTCAAATTCCTCGATGACTGGCAAATTCCCCATCTCCTCTTTATTAACAAGATGGAGCGTGCCCACGACCCCTACATGGAAATCCTTGCCGCCTATCGTCAAGTTTCCAGCCGTCCCCTTGTACCCCACCAGTACCCCATTTGGCAGGGGGATGATCTTTTAGGCTACATTGACTTGGTAACGGAGCAGGCCTATCACTACCATGCAGGGGCAGCGGCAGATTTAGTCTCTTTTCCTTCGGAACTGCAAGCCGTTGAACAGGCTGCCCGGGCGGAGCTACTGGAGGCTTTAGCCAACTATGACGATCACCTCCTAGAGGAACTCCTTGAGGAGATTGCGCCGCCGCAAAGTGAAATCATAGCAGACCTGCGCTGGGAGTTGGGAGCCGATTTAATTGTGCCCGTCTTCTTTGGCAGTGCGCAAATGGACTACGGTGTACGTCCTCTATTGGCGGCTCTTGATCGCGAAGCACCCAATGCCACAGAAACTGCTGCCCATCGCCAGATCAAGGGCGAGGAGCCTCTTGCCCAAGTACTGAAGACCTTCTATCTACCTCAAGGAGGCGGCAAACTCTCCCTCGTGCGGGTATGGCAGGGCACATTGACCGATGGTATGAGCCTGAATGGGGTGCGCGTGGGCGGCATCTACCGTGCCCAGGGCCCACAGCTAGAATCCCTGGGGCAGGCAACAGCAGGTGACCTTGTTCTTTTGGCGCGGCTAGAGGGTATTCGTACAGGTGAGACCCTCAGTGTCAGTGGTCAGGCGGCACCTTTGCCCTGCGCGCCACAACTGGAACCTGTCTATGGCTTGGCTATTACCCCCAGTAAACGCAGTGATGAGGTAAAGCTCACCAGTGCGTTGCAAAAACTGCTGGAGGAAGACCCGGCGCTGCACTGGGAACAGCATGGCGATACCCATGAGATTATTCTCTGGGGACAGGGTGAGATTCACTTGCAGATTGCCCTCGATCGCCTGCGCCGTAAATATAACCTACCGATGCAAACCCACTTACCCCAAGTCCCTTACAAGGAAACCATTCGCCGTGGCATAAAAAACAGCCATGGTCGCTATAAGCATCAAACGGGGGGGCATGGCCAATTTGGCGATGTGTACCTTGATATTGCTCCCTTAAAACGCGGCAGCGGCTTCCAATTTAATGAAACCATTGTCGGCGGCGTTGTTCCCAAGCAATATATCCCCGGTGTGGAGCAGGGGGTGCGGGAATTTCTCAACCAAGGGCCTTTGGGATTTCCAATCGTAGATGTGGCGGTGACCCTCACCAATGGCTCCTACCATTCTGTGGATAGTTCTGAGCAGGCCTTTCGCCAAGCGGCTCGCCTTGCCATGCAGGCGGGAATTCCCCAGTGTGAGCCGCAACTCCTAGAACCAATCATGGCGGTGCAAGTGTGGATGCCCCAAGCCTTTACGGCTAAGGTGATGCAGGCGTTGACGGGGCGGCGCGGTCAGGTTTTGGGCTACGGCAGTAAGGAGGGTTGGCCTGGCTGGGAACAGATTGAGGCTTATTTACCCCAAGCGGAAATGCACGACTTTGTGGTGGAGTTGCGCTCCCTGACGATGGGCACTGGTGGCTTCCACTGGCAATTTGATCACCTTCAGGAAGTACCGGAGAAACTGGCTGCAACGATTGTCCAGCGCCACAAAAAAACCTAGGCTACTCGTTGAGCCGCCTTGGCCTGCAATTCCTGAAGTCGTGTGGCCATAATCTGCTGAATTTGGGCTTCCTGCTGGCGATCGCTGGCATCAAGGTCGTCGGCTACCGTACCCGGAGCGGCTTGGAATTTCTTAAGCTGGCGATCAAAGAAACTGTTGGGAAAGCGGCGGTACTCAACAGTTTGCTGCTCAAGGCGGGCGGTGTGACAAAACTGGTGCAACCAATGGGCATAGGCCACATCCTCAGCCCCATAGCGAAACTGGCGGAAGACCTCATCTTCAGGAAAGCCACCAATAAATTCATGGACTTCGCGGCGCACCGCCAAATTGAGAACCAAGGTGTGCTCTAGGCTTTTGTGCCAGTAGGGATGTAGGCGATCGCGACAATAGACTCCCGTGCGCACAGCACCAAAATAAGCTGGGGCATAGGGTTCCGGTAGGGGCTGATTCAACACCGATAGGGCTAAAAACAGGTGCTCAGGGCGGTACAGATCATCGGCATCACAGAAAAAAATCACCTCTCCTTTAGCCAAGCGAACTCCCATATTGCGTGCAGCGGCAATGCCAATGTTGATCGGCCAGCCCACTACTTGCAGCGGCACCGTATTTGGCCATCGTTTAACCGCCACGTCACAGGTGGAATCCGTTGAGCCATCACTGACAAGGATCAATTCCCCCTCCGTAGCGTAGGGAAAGTGCTGCTGTAGGTAGTAGCAACTGGCAGCAATGCTCTCCAGCGTTTCCGCAAAAACTGTTTCTCCCCGCTGGGTGACCACATTGTAGGCGGGCATCACAATGGAGAAGGAACGTAGGCCAGCAAGTTCCACAGCAAGTCCCTCAGGAATCTTCCTTATTTTCTTCCTAGGAGGAGGGTTCATGCAAAAGTTTCCTAGGGTGTTGACAAAAGCTTAGTCCATTCGCTACATTAACTAATGCTGAGCCTTGCCCCCATCGTCTAGAGGCCTAGGACACCTCCCTTTCACGGAGGCGACGGGGATTCGAATTCCCCTGGGGGTATCCCAAGCAACAGTCTCAACGCCAACCCCGAATATTTGGTTCACCGATGCCCGGCCAAAGTGCCACAATACGGAAAGTAGTGCAGGAGACAAAGGATGGACTGGGCAACGCGGGTGATGCGGGTCACACCGTCGGCAACATTGGCAATTGATGCCAAAGCCAAGGCAATGCGCGGGAGCGGAGAAGATATCTGTAGCTTCAGTGCTGGTGAACCCGATTTTGACACCCCTGCCCATATCCGTGAGGCTGCAAAAACTGCCCTCGATCAAGGCAAAACTCGCTACGGTCCTGCAGCGGGGGAACCGGCCTTACGGCAGGCGATCGCCACCAAGCTCAACAAAGATAATCAGCTGCCCTATCGTGCTGAAAATATTCTCGTCACCAATGGCGGCAAGCAGGCTCTCTTTAACCTGATGCTAGCCCTGATCAACCCCGGTGATGAGGTGATTATTCCTGCCCCCTACTGGGTGAGCTATCCAGAAATGGTGCATCTAGCCGGTGGTACGCCCGTGATTGTGGCAACCACACCGCAGAATGGTTATCGGATTACTCCGGCTCAACTGGAGGATGCGATTACGCCGAAAACACGGCTCTTTGTTCTCAACTCCCCCAGCAACCCCACGGGCATGGTCTATACACCCGCAGAAATTCGTGAGCTAGCGGCAGTGATTGTGCGGCATCAACTGTGGGTGGTTTCTGATGAGATTTACGAGAAGATTCTCTATGACGATGCCGAGCATCTGAGCATTGGAGCGGTAAGTGAAGCTGCTTTTGAGCGCACCATTGTGTGTAGTGGCTTTGCCAAGGCCTATGCGATGACCGGCTGGCGCGTGGGCTACATTGCAGGGCCAGCGGAGTTTGTTAAGGTAACCACGAAA
Source organism: Thermosynechococcus sp. M46_R2017_013 (assembly GCA_015296025.1). Taxonomy (GTDB): domain Bacteria; phylum Cyanobacteriota; class Cyanobacteriia; order Thermosynechococcales; family Thermosynechococcaceae; genus Thermosynechococcus. The sequence continues at coordinate 3,710 of DVDZ01000085.1, read as the reverse complement.
ATTCAAAGCCATAGTACCTCAAATGTATGTACGTTTGCCCAGTATGGTGCGCTTGCGGCTTTGCAAGGAAGTCAAGCCTGTGTGGCCGAGATGGTGGCCGCTTTCCGCGATCGCCGTGCCCTCATGTACCAACGTATTTGTGAGATTCCTCGGTTGCACTGTCTAAAACCCCAGGGGGCCTTTTATCTGTTTGTGGATATTAGCGAAACGGGGTTAAGTTCCGTAGAGTTTTGCGATCGCCTACTGGAGGAGGAAAAAGTGGCCACAATTCCCGGCAAAGCCTTTGGCATGGATGATCACATTCGCCTCTCCTACGCCACGGATTTAGCCACCATTGAAAAAGGCCTGACGCGGCTTGCAAAATTTGTCGAGCGGCTCTAAACCCACAACCGCCCCATCGGCGGGAAAAACCCCGGCATCACTCCGCTGCAATCAACGACTGTGGAGAAGTTCAAAACAACCACTTCCTCCTAAAAGGGAGTTCCCCTGGGCGGTCTGAGGAATTAATTAGCAACCCTCAGACGTTTAAGACAGATACCCCATTGGTGGAGTGGCAGCGCAAAGCCAGCGGCTACAAGATACACTTGCGCCATCAACGGACTCAGGTGCTGGCACAGTTCACCGAGGCGATCGCGAAAACAACGACCACTGGCATAGGCCGGCACCACCCCCCAGCCCACCTCTTCGGCGACGACAATGAGTTGAGCCGCACACGCTTGCACACTTGCTAGGAATTCAGCAACGGTGGCTTGCCATTGATCGGGAGATTGGTCTAGGCAATTGGCCACCCAGGTTCCCAAGGAATCCACAAGGGCACAATGATGAGGCGGCAGGTTACGCAGGAGGGCAGCCAGCTCGAGGGGGCACTCCCGCAATTCCCACTCAGTGGGGCGGCGAACCCGGTGTTGTTCAATGCGCTGTAGCCATTCAGGATCGTCTGGAGGGGCGATCGCTGTTGCAATGTAAATCACCGCTTGCTGACTTTGGGCAGCAAGGGATTCGGCCCATTCACTCTTGCCACTGCGACTCGGACCAGTTACCAAGATGTGATTAGGCATGATTCGACATTATTGGTTAACTGAACCGGCTCGGATTAAGGCGCTCTCCTAGCCCTTCGCCAAGAAGCGATAGACCCACCACAAGAAGTGTCATGGCTAGCCCCGGAAAGAACGTCGTCCACCAAATGCCCACCGACAGCCCATCTAAGGCTTGTCGTAGATCTTGCCCCCATTCTGGCACTTGGGGCGGCAACCCTAAGCCCAAAAACCCCAGTCCAGCCAAGGTCAAGATGGCGTCAGCGGCATTGAGCGTAAAGAGCACGGGAATACTGGGGAGAACATTTACCAAAAGATACCGCTGCAGAATCCGCGGAGTAGAGGCACCAAGAGCACGGGCAGCTTCGATAAAGACCTCATTTTTCAAACTCACAGTATGGTTGCGGACAACCCGATAGTACTGGGGAATATAGGCCACACTGAGGGCGATCGCCGCATTCAGCACTCCCTTGCCCACCACAAAGGCCACGGTGATAGCCAGAAGTAGCCCCGGCAACGTGTAGATCGTATCCATCAAAAAGAGTAGTCCGCGATCCAGCCAGCCGCCGCGATAGCCACTCAGCAGTCCCAAGGGTACCCCTACCACCAGGCTCAACAGCGTTGCCACAAACACCACCTGCAAAGCTGCTTGGGCACCAAAAATCGTGCGCGAAAACACATCATAGCCCAAGCGATTCGTGCCAAACCAGTGCTGCGGCGAAGGCGGCGCATGAATCGGAAAGTCCAGAAATTCTTGGGGATTGGCAAGCCAGCCCAGAGCCTGGCCAAGGGGAGCAAAAACCGCCAGTAACAGAAAAGCTCCGCAAATCACAGCTCCGACTAGCAACAACCGATCTGAGAGGCTGAGTTTGTGCCAGCGGTGGCGCAGCATTGTCCTATCCCAAGAGACTGGCCAGCAATGCCTTTTGGGCATGGAGACGGTTTTCCGCCTGCTCCCAAACACGGGATTGCGGCCCTTCAAGGACACTGGCGGTAATTTCCTCCTCGCGGTGAGCCGGCAGGCAGTGGAGAACAATCGCCCGCGGATCCGCAAGCGCCAAGAGCTGATCGTTAATTTGGTAGGGTCGAAAAATGGGCTGGCGATCGCTCGCTTCTGCCTCCTGTCCCATACTGGCCCAAACATCCGTGTAAAGGGCATGGGCATCCTTAGCTGCTGCCTGCGGATCCGCAAGAACAGTCACTTCACTCTTACCGCCACTCAATACCTTGCTTGCGCCACAATATCGGGCAAAGGCGCAAACTGTGGCGGCGATGCCACCCGAATGTTTACCCCTAGGAGGGCACAACCCAAGAGTAGCGAATGTGCCACATTATTGCCGTCGCCAATGTAGCAAAGGGTCAGTCCCGCCAATGTGCCAAAGGATTCCCGCAGCGTCAGCAAATCCGCCAAAATCTGACAGGGATGCTCGCGGTCGGTAAGGGCATTAATCACGGGGATCCGCGCATAGTCCGCAAACAGTTGCAGTTCCACCTGACCATAGGTGCGAATTGCTATAGCATCCAAATAGCGATCCAACACCCGTGCGGTATCGGGTAACGGTTCACCGCGCCCCACCTGTGTGGATTGGGGATCTAGATCAATGACTTGACCGCCCAATTGGTACATTGCCACCGTCAAGCTGACACGGGTACGGGTCGAAGCTTTCTGAAACAGCAGCCCCAACACCTTGGGACACCGGGGAGCTACTTTACCAATTTTCATCTGTGCAGCTAAATCCAGCAGATACTCTGCCTCTGCCCGTGAGAGGTCAGCAATGCTGAGCAAATCACGCCCCCGCAGTGTTTCCATTACAAATCTCCCCACCAAAACTGGTATCCACTCATGGTAGCAACTTCAGAGCCGTTCCAAAGGTATAAATACAACCGTTTTGTGACATACTCCCGACGCTCACGCTTCGTGTCGAGGGCGGGCTTCTCCAGTCTTGCAACCTTTGCATTTTATAGTGAGCCGATGTCCTAGGCTCACTTTTTTAATAGGCAATCCAGAGTTCACGTCTTGCCGGTCGGATCCCGCTGGCGGCACTTGGTTCAGGCAAATTCCCCAGTGCTGTGACGTAGCGGCGGGGTTGACCTGCACGACCAACCGCCCAGCTATTCCGGCGTCGGCAAAACTGTCTTAAATCTGTCTCTAGTCGCAGGCTGCAGGTAAACAAGTTCCATGGGCAGTCGGCGCTTTGGATGAGTCCTTGCCAGTGGTGGAGCGGTCGAAGCGGTACATTGAGCAGCAAGATTCCCCTTCGGGAGAGCACGGGGCTTGCCGCCGATGAGCTAAAATATGGGGGGCATTGAGGAACCCCGAGCTTGTCCATAAAGCTGCCTTGGAAAAGAGCTACCCTTCCGAAGCTCCTAACCGTGGCTCTGTCCCTGCCAGGAGGCGCTGAATATTACTCTGGTGTCGCCAAATCACAAAGGCACCGGCAATGACACTAAAGCCAACAAAAGGCCAAGATTGCGTAAAAAGCCAAAACCAGGCGGGCAAGGATAAAGTAGCAGTGATAGAACTCAGGGAGACAATGCGGCTGGCCGCCAAGACCACTAGAAACACGGCAAAAGCGGCTAAGGCTGTGGGAGCATTGAGGGCAAGGAGTACCCCTAAACTTATGGCAACGGATTTACCGCCGCGCCACCCCAACCAAACGGGCTTGCTGTGAGCTA
>DVDZ01000111.1 GCA_015296025.1 Thermosynechococcus sp. M46_R2017_013 | reverse complement strand
AATCATTGTACAGCCTTCTCCTAAGGGGGAAAGAGGCAGGTTATGGATAATACTGGCTTTACTGTTTTGAGCCGGTTCTGCCCTAGGAAAAAGATTTGTATGATTGGTTTAATTCCCAAACTGTAAGGCCAAATCCTGATGGGCGAAGACAAAATGACCCTCCGTGAAAACCAAGCAGCGGCAGCTCTCCGCCTCAGTAAAGTATTGGCAGCCCGCAGTCGTTGGCGCACCGGTTGGCAGTCCCTACGTTCAGTGTTGATGCCGATCGCTATGGTCACCGTCTTGGTGGCGTGGGGACTCGATTGGGATGCGGTGGGTGTGGTGGCGGCTCTAGGGCTGGGGGCACTGAGTTTCCCCCTTGTCTGGACTGCCACTTACCATTGGTTTACGGAGGATCTGACGGAACAGCAGCGGCAGTTCATTTTGGCCTCCTTAGGTCTGAGTTTGACGGTGGTGGCGCTCATTGCCATGACCGGCGCCATGGACTGGATCCGAGGACGGTTTCAAGGCACAAATTGGGATGCGGTGGGGGCACTGGCTGAGGGCTTCGGTGCCCTAGGGCAAATTTTAGTGGCGCTCTTGGCGGCCTATGTGGCTTGGCGACAGTATGTGATCTCGCGGGATTTGACCACGCAACAAAACCGCATTACCCAACAGCAAACAATTGACAGTTATTTTCAAGGGATTGCCGATCTCATCCTTGACGATGAAGGATTATTAGAGGATTGGCCGCCGGAGCGAGCGATCGCTGAGGGACGCACAGCTGCTATTTTGGGGGGGACTGGATGCCGAAGGCAAAGCCAAAATCATTCGCTTTTTGTCGGGGGCAAAGTTACTGACTCCCCTAAAGCGCGATCGCCGGCTAGGACGGGCAATTTTTGATGGTCTTGGTGGTTACGAAGAAGACATTGAGTATGGGGTGCGGGTGATTAACCTTGGCAGTATGCTAGCGGGAGCCGATCTCAGTGGTACGGATCTGCGCTGGACAGAATTAAGTGATGCTAACTTAACGGGAACAATCTTTCGCAACTGCAATTTAACTCGGGCAAATCTGGCAGGGGCAATTTTGCAGGGAGCGGATTTGACCAGTGCCGATCTCAGTCGTACCCGCTTGTTTTATGGTACTGCTGAACAAGCCAGTCCTCGCGATCGCCTGAATCCTCCGAATTTTCGCACTGGGGCGCAGACAGGTGCGGTGGTTGAGGATGTCAACTTTACCAATGTCAAGAACCTCTCCGAAGAACAGCGCTACTATTGCTGTGCTTGGGGTGGTAGCCGTTCCCGAGAAACGATTCCCGGTGGCTGTGAAGGTATTCCCAATAAACTAGGACGCTAGACGCTAGGCCTTAGGTTAGGAGCGCGATCGCGGGCGATAATTCGCCACTGAGAGCACCATACCTAAGCCAAGATAGGTCGCAAGCATGGCTGAGCGACCATAACTGACTAAGGGGAGTGGCATTCCTGTCACAGGAAGGAGGCCAATCGTCATAAATATTCACCATTGCTTGAAACAGGATCATGGCAAATAGACCGACTTAACCAAAAAAAGCACAGGAGAACTAAACTGCCAACGAACCCCGTCTCTTCGGCAATCACTGAAAAAATAAAGTCCGTATGCTGTTTTGGAATAAACCCCAACTGGGTCTGAGTTCCTTGAAAAATGCTCCGCCCCCAGAGGCCACTGGCACCAATGGTAATCCGCGATTGAATCAAGTGGTAGCCAGCCCCGAGGGGATTCTTATCGGGGTCAAGAAACATGAGAATACGAGTTTTCTGATAATCTTTGAGCACGCTCCAAAGCAGTTGCCCCAAACCAGCCCCTCCTAGATTGAGCACCAGTCCCCCTAAGCTGCCGACCCAGCCCAAGGGCAAACTTCGCCAAGCGACGACTCCCATCGCCAGTGTCCATACCAACTAGATAGGGATATTCAATTGGTAGGGTAGAGGCAGAGCAATGAGGATCGCCGCTACCAAAGGGGAAAGCATCAAGATAATCCAACTGCCGGACGTATTAGCTCAGTAGAGCATCGTTAATGTAATGGCAATGAAAGTCGTTGCCCAAGCAACCCCCAGCAGCAGCCAATCTACACCTTGCCAAGGATAAAACCAGCTAAAAGTCCGCCGTCGGGGTACTCGCCAAGTCATTGGCAACTGTCTTGTCTCTCCTAGGGGGTTAGTCTATCGGCTGGTTCAAAAAGTTGCCAACGGATCGATTGGATAACCGACATGGAGCCTGATCTTGGTGTATTATCCGAAAGGTTGAGCTTCTATTCAGACAAGGAGCGATCGCAGTGGCAACCCTAGGGGTCAACATTGATCATGTGGCAACGATTCGCCAAGCCCGGCGCACGGTTGAACCCGATCCCATAGCTGCAGCCGTTTTAGCAGAACTGGGGGGAGCCGATGGCATTACCGTCCATTTGCGCGAAGATCGTCGCCATATTCAAGAGCGAGATGTACGGCTCCTGCGGCAAACGGTACGCACCCACTTGAACCTAGAGATGGCTGCCACTCCCGAAATGGTTGCCATTGCCCTGAACATTCGACCCGATTACGTGACATTGGTACCCGAGCGCCGCGAAGAAGTCACCACCGAAGGGGGGCTAGATGTGGTGGGTCAGCAGGAATCCTTGACCCAAGTGGTGCAAACGCTGCAGGGGGCTGGAATTCCCGTGAGTTTATTTATTGATGCGGATCCTGCCCAACTGGAAACTGCTGCTAAAACCACAGCTCAATTTATTGAACTGCATACCGGTCGCTATGCCGAAGCTCAGGGAGAAGCAGCGCAACAGCGGGAATTAGCAATTTTGGCTCAGGGGGTACAGCACGCTAAAGCACTAGGGTTACGGGTGAATGCGGGTCATGGCCTGACCTATGCCAATGTTGGGGCGATCGCTCGCCTTGACGGCATTGAAGAACTTAATATTGGCCACACAATTATCAGCCGTGCTGTTCTTGTGGGCATGGTACAAGCCGTACGGGATATGAAAGCCCTAATTAGCCCTTGAATTCAGCTCTAAGGACGTCATCGTAGTCATCAGCTAATGTCGCCACAATCGTAATTAGGCGAGAAATTTCACAGGCAGTGATGCCCCTCAGGGTGCGAGTGGCCACCACTTGGACTTGTTCTTCAGCAATGGCAAAGTGCGCCTCAAGGGTAGTGAGCCAGTTCAACGTCAGGAGCTTACGATAGAGTCCTAATTCATCCGTGACGGGCAAAGGTAGCACTGGTGACCAAATCGTGAGAAAGTCCTCCTCTGTTTGGCCACCCAATTGCACAAAGACCTCGGCACTGCCATAGCGAAACATCCAAATTTTGCCACTGTCTGTTTGGCCAACGAGGGGGGTGTCCCCCTGGTGGAGACTAGAAATAACAGTTTCAATAATTTCAACCGCATTTTCAGGAGGTGCGTCAAGGGATGCTGCGGGGGTAGGCTGTACTTCACTGACCATGGTCATTCCTTTAGTGAATCAGGACAACTCGTTAGAGAACTGGGTGAGTATAGGCGTGTTGTTTGACATTATCTGCAATGGTAACAATACGCGCGCAATTGAGCACCCGTTTGCGTTTTGTGGAGGTATTAAAGTTGCGGTAGGTTTCGCCAAGGGGAATATGACGGGTACTTTGGGGATGGGTAATATAGGTGCATAAGGTGCATGCTGCTGCTGCTAGGCGATCGCCATAGTCATCACACAAATGGGCACTGGGGGGAAATTGCTGCTGCACCTGTTCTAAGTCTTGGACTGTACCGTAGGTGAGGGCATGGGCTTCACTGTAGGAAGTGGGCAAGCCATAGAGCAATACGGCTCAATCACCGCTACCGGCTGGAGCTTGTCTTCGACCTAGGCAAAACAATGAGCTCGCCCAAGCACCACATAGGTCTCTGGGGGTGGAATATCTTGATTCATGACAGCCTTTCAAGTCTAGCTTGCGTTTGTAACACACTCCCGACCTTCACGCTTCGCGTCAAGGGCGGGCTTCTCCAATCTTTCGACCTTTACATTTTATAGTGAGCCGATGCCCTAAGCTCACGTTTTTGACCCCAAAATATTGCCGCAAAGTGTTCATTTTCTGGATTAAGCGTTACGCTAATCCAGAAAACTGCTGAGCTAACAGAGGTCAACGGTGAGGCCGGCCACATCTACATCCTGTTTTGGTGCTGCCCAAGTTCATTCACAACCTGAAGTCTGTCTCGAGTCGCAGGCTGCGGGTGAACACGATGGGAAGTCGCTGCTGGGGAATCAGTCCTACTTCATCGCCAGTGGTGGAGCAGTACATTGAGCAGCAAGATTTTCCTTCGGGAGAGCGCGGGGCTTCCCGCCAATTAGCTAAAAATCAGCGTAGCGGGCAACATAGAGATAGGCAGCGGTCGTCATCGGAGAAACAGCTAAGATGATCTAGGCTGATGGCCTTTTGCTGGAAGATGGAGAACATTAGGGTGGGTGAGATGCTCTCCCGGACAAGTGGTCACGGTGTTGAGCGGGTTCCATCTTGGTGAAAAGGCTGTATCTCAGTATGACCCCTGTCACGATTACTGTATAGTGAGCATTCTAGGGCCTATGGAAACGGCAAATCCAATGCCAGCAACAGTTGAATTTCCTGAAGTTGAGCTATTGCCGCCGATGTTGGCAGCACTGCCCAACCCCCAAGGGGTCAGTGTCTGTCCTCGGCGGGCACGCTGGCAGTTGGATCTATTGCTGCTTGCCCTAGAGTGCGTTGATTTGCATGCCTCTGAATTGATGCTTCAAGTGTTGCAGGAGCTGCAACTGCAAGTGATGATTCCCAATCGGGTCGTATTTTGGCAAATTCGCTGCACTAATCCTTTTCGCCAAGTTACCCAGCGTACTCCCTTGCCCTTGGCAGAAACAAAGGCAATCACCGCAGTGGTTGTGCAAGTAGCACGGCGGCAGACAGCTATCTTGCGGCATTTACTTTTGGTGTTGGATCAATTGCAAGCACAAAATTTGCCTCCGGAAACCTATGCCCCATTGGCGGAGTATTTGGATCGCTTCCGCCGCCACTTTCGCAAACGTATGAACCTCCAGCGATCGAGCCTCTTTCTCTACAAAAATAACCAAGCCCTCAATGAGTTGGGTCTGAAGTTGTTGGCACAGCTCCTGCTCTGCGCAGGCACAAAGGGTATGGAGCGCCTTTGGTTTAGCTTATTTGACGGAGAAGTGAGCTAATGCTGCTGCAACGCCAGTATTCATTGCCCAATTGCACACTGCGCATTGAAGGACTCAGTGGTCAAGCTGGGGCAGAACAGTTGGATATTGTCACACTTTGTGAATGGGAGATTATCGGCCAGAATCAACGGCTCAAAGGGGGCAAAGACTTTCTTGTGGCTTTACTCAATAGTGTGCCAGCGGCGGCACAAACGTGGTTGAGTGGTGTCAAGTTGCGGCGATCGCCCCACTACCCGATTCGCGTGGAGCTCGAAGCCACTAATCAAGTATCGCTCCATATTCCCCGTAAGCTGTTGCAAACCTCTTCCGAAGAGAATTCAAAATCACCAACCAACGATGAAGCAGGGGAAACCCTAGAGGTTCGTCTCACGTGGTTGCAACTGGCGGATTTAGTGGAGGCGCTGGATCAATTTTGTAGTGATAGCCAAACGCTACCTACTCTGACACCGATATTCCATTTTCTCCCGCGTCAGGCGATCGCCCCTGCTGTGCCTTTGCGCAAACAACTAATGCCCTTAGGTATTGGTGCTGCTAGCTTAGCTGCAATGGCTGCAATCTTTTTCCACTTACCAGTGCCCGAACGGCGTCCCCTCCAAGAAGAAGCCTTGCCGCCTACTCCCGAAGCCGTCACGCCCGCACCGGCACCAACAACACCAAATCCCCCGAATCCTTAAATTGATTTCAGTGCTGAGCTTGGAAATTGTCGCTTAGATGTTTGATGCTGAGGATAAATTTCTTATGGTAATCACTGCCCCTAGTGCGTTTTGGCCACCCGTTGCCAGCGATCGCGCTGCCTTTATTGCCCCCAATGCCACGCTTGTTGGTGATGTCCGCCTCCGTGAGGGTTGTAGCATTTGGTATGGCACCGTTTTACGCGGTGATGTAGAGTACATCGAGATTGGCGCCCACACCAATGTTCAAGATGGTGCCATCCTCCATGGCGATCCGGGGCAACCCACGATCCTCGGTGAAGAAGTGACCGTTGGACATCGCGCGGTCATTCATGGGGCAACCGTTGAAGACGGCTGCTTGATTGGCATTGGGGCGGTGATTCTCAATGGCGTTCGAGTTGGGACTGGCAGTATTGTCGGCGCCGGGGCAGTGGTCAGCAAAGATGTCCCGCCGCGCTCTTTGGTTGTCGGCATTCCCGCCAAAGTGGTGCGTGACGTGAGTGACACTGAGGCCGCCGATTTACGTCAGCATGCCCGCAAGTATGAACAACTCGCCCATGTTCATAACGGCACGGGAAACGATTTGGGATTCGTGCATCGGCCTGCCCCGCGACAATGATGTCCAACAGCGGTCTGTGCAGTATTCAGTGGCTTCTATCCTCAGGAAGAGGGCTGTCATCTGATAGAATTCTGTAGGATTTTCTCGTAAGAGTTCAGCCAATGACTCGTGCACGGATTGCTGTGGATGCCATGGGGGGTGACTATGCTCCCGATGAAATTGTTGCTGGTGCCCTCAGAGCTAGTGAAGAATTAGATGCCGATATTCTCCTTGTGGGTGATCCGGTTCCCATTCAGCGCTACCTCGATGAACATGCCCCCACAGCCAAACCCCAAATTGTTGTAGCTAGTGATGTTGTTGAAATGGGGGAAGAACCCCTGACCGCGCTCAGAAAGAAACCCAAGGCCTCAATCAACGTAGCGATGGACTTGGTCAAAGCAGGGGCGGCTGATGCGGTTGTTTCTGCTGGTCACTCAGGGGCAGCCATGGCCGCGGCACTATTGCGCTTAGGACGCCTCCCTGGGATTGATCGCCCCGCCATTGGTGCAGTCTTACCCACTCTTATCCCCGGTAAATCCGTTCTCGTTCTTGATGTCGGTGCCAATGTGGACTGTCGCCCCAAATACCTTGAGCAATTTGCAGTGATGGGATCCATCTATAGCCAGTACGTCCTAGAGGTCGAAGCTCCCAAGGTGGGTCTGCTGAACATTGGTGAAGAGGACTGCAAAGGCAATGATCTGGCCTTAAAAGCACATCAACTCCTGCAGCAAAATCGCCAAATCTCCTTTTTAGGCAATGCAGAAGGTCGCGATGTCCTGTCAGGACAATTTGATGTTGTGGTTTGTGATGGCTTTGTCGGCAACATTCTCCTCAAATTTGCCGAATCCTTAGGGAGTGTGCTGGTACAAATTCTCCGCGAAGAGCTACCTCGGGGCTGGCGGGGGCAACTGGGCACAGCGTTGCTGCGTCCTAATCTCCGCAAAATTAAGCAACGTATTGATCACGCCGAGCATGGGGGAGGGCTGCTTTTGGGGGTAGATGGTATCTGTATCATTAGCCACGGCAGTTCCCAAGCACCCTCGATTTTTAATGCGATTCGCTTAGCTAAGGAAGCAGTGGATCATCGTGTTTCAGAGCGCATTCAGGCCTGTTATCAGCAGACCGTTGCCGTTGAGGAGCGGGCTGAGTGACTCTACAGGGCGTTAAATTTACTGGCGTGGGCGCGGCAACGCCTAGCCAATGCTTGACCAATGCCCACCTCAGTGCCCTCGTGGATACCTCCGATGAGTGGATTCAATCCCGTACGGGCATTCAAGAGCGTCACGTGGCGGCTCCTGAGCAGCGCCTTGTGGATTTGGCCAGCGAAGCGGCGGGCGCAGCCTTACAGATGGCCGGACTAGAACCCACAGCAGTAGATTTGCTCATCTTGGCTACCTCGACGCCCGATGATCTCTTTGGCACTGCCTGCTTGGTACAAACCCGCATTGGGGCGGTGAATGCGGTGGCCTTTGACTTAACAGCGGCCTGTTCTGGTTTTCTTTTTGCCCTGGTGACGGCGGCGCAGTATTTGCGCACAGGTGCCTATCGCAGTGCCTTGGTCATTGGTGGGGATATTCTCTCCCGCTGGGTAGATTGGGGCGATCGCCGCACCTGCATTCTCTTTGGCGATGGAGCCGGCGCGATGGTGTTGCAAAGCAGTGATGTGGATCAGCTCTTGAGTTTTGAACTGCGCAGTGATGGTCGCCTCAATGAGCACCTGACCCTTGCCTTTGCGGGGACGCCCCAAACCTTAGGGGAAAATCTGGCGATCGCCCAGGGAGGATTTGCTCCCATTGCCATGAACGGCCGTGAAGTCTATCGTTTTGCTGTTACCCAAGTCCCCGAAGTCATTGAAAAAGCCCTGCACCGCGCTGGGTGTACGGTTGAGGAAATTGACTGGTTGGTGTTGCATCAGGCCAATCAGCGCATCCTCGACGCTGTGGCTGAGCGTTTAGGCATTCCGCAAGAGAAAGTGATTAGCAATGTGGGTCAGTGTGGCAATACTTCCGCCGCCTCGATTCCCCTTGCCCTTGCAGCGCCAATTCAACAGGGGCATATTCAATCCGGAGACTTAATTGCCACCGCTGGCTTTGGTGCTGGTTTAACGTGGGGAGCTGCCCTGTTCCGTTGGCAATAGCCTATGCAAGGGAACAACGACCTACGTGAATTAACAATGCGGGTGGAGGCAATTCTATACCTGAAGGCACAGCCCCTAACCCTGACTGAACTAGCAGCCTTAGCAGGCACTGCCCCTGAGACCGTTGAACTGGCACTGATTGAGCTACTCAACGACTATGCCCATCGCCAAACTGCCCTTGAAATTGTCCAAATGGACAACAAATACAGCCTGCAACTAAAGTCCGCTTTTCAAGAACTGGTTCAGTCCCTTGTTCCTGTTGAATTGGGGGTTGGGGCACAGCGGACATTAGCCCTGATTGCTTTTCGTGGGTCGATTCGCCAATCAGAGGTGATTGAACTGCGGGGTTCCAGTGCTTACCAGCACATTCAAGAGCTGCTTGCCCTTGGGTTGATTCAGCGGCGGCGAGATCATCAAAGTCGCTCCTATATTCTCCAAGTCACTGAGCGCTTTCACCAGTATTTTCAGGTGGATCAACTGCCGACTATTGAGGGAGATAGGGGGGACGATTGACATACTCCCTGAGCAATTGGGAGGGCAAATCATCATTGGTCGCCAATTGCAGGTTCAAAAGGGCTACTGCAAGTTTCTCTTGCTCTAGTTGAGGGCGCCCCAAGGCCTTGAGAATACGCCGCAGTTGAGCCGCAATTTCAGCGCCAAACATGGTGAGATTTTCATCCGGCAGAGCGGGGAGCCAATCAATTGCCCCATGCTCCATTGCCCATTGTCGCTGTATTGGCGAAATATGGTTGTTGTAGCGGTCAATGATGAAACTACGCAACTGGGGATATGTGGCTCTAATCCAATTCAAGAGGTTGCCAATGTCGGGGGTTTCCAGTTGCGAATCAAGGAGCAACAGATCAGGGTTGCGCTGCATCACGGTAACAACATCACTAATAATGCGGCGGCTATTGATTTGCCCTGACTCCACAATAACTTCCAACCCCTGACTGCGCAGCAGTTCTTGCCAAATTTGTACTTGAATGCCGGGGGGTTGAATGATAAGAATAGTGGGCTGCAGGGTAACAGAACCAGCCGGGGGTGTGGTGGAAACAGCTTCATCGGTGCGAAATTCAAGGGTTGTTTTGCCGATAATAAAGCGATCCCCCGTCTTGAGCAAGGTTGGCACCTGAATCATTTGGCCATTGAGGACACAGCCGTTGCGACTCCCCAAATCAATGAGATAATAGTCGTCATTATTAAGACGTTGAATCATGGCATGGCGCCGAGAAGACCAGCGATCCGCCAGAACAATTGTGCAATCTTTACCCCGACCAATGACCCATGAATTCCCTTCGGTGAGAGGGATAATATAGGTGCTGGTTTCCGTAGAAATAACCAATTGTGGATACTGTGCGAGTAGTGTCATCCCTCTACCCAATAGATGTGGTAATGGATTTCTAGTGTCTTACTGACAATGATAGTCAGGGCATTCAATGGCTGTTTCAGTTCCTGCCCACTCTGGATGAAGGGTGCACTTGAGGCGATAGTCACCTGAGAAGAAACGACAGTGAGCACAGGGAATTTGATGCAGACGGTGGGCGATCGCCAAGCTCTCTTGGGTAAATTGCCACACACTCCACGCCATGAGTGCTAGCAGCAGCCAAGCACAACAAAAACAAATCGGTACTAGTAATGGCTCTACAGCATGCAAAAAAGACGACAGCCAGACAACCATATAGAAAAAAGAACTGACAATGAGGAATGATGCGGAGGACTGCTAGCCTTTTACTATTTCTCATGACTAATCTTACCACTGGGCTATACACGTAATAAAAGCCTTGCCGGACTTGTTAATATTTATCAATAATTCTTGTTGTCACAACTTTTTTCTCAAATATCAGGTATCTATCGGGAATGCGCTGCTCTCCCCGGGTGGCTTGCAGAGGCTTGAGGGTATTTTTTACTTAAAAACAGCTCGATCTGGCTATCCCTAAGGCAAAACCTAACCTTGCGATCGCCTATCCGCCATAGGGAAATGCAAAATTGCCCCTATCCTTGGCAGTTCCTCAGCATATACTAAATTTGAGTGGGGGAATGCCCCTACAGCAACCACAGCGGAAATACGTATGGGGATTCAAGAGATCGTTGAACAAGCACTGCGCAATGGCTATTTGACACCAACGCAGGAAGCAGAAGTAGGACGCATTTGTGACAAAGCCACAGAACTCTCCGTAGAAGACTACATGGCGTTGGATCGCCTCATGGGTGCTCTATTGACGGGACAAGTGGTGGCTGTCCCCCGCAAACAATTTATCAACGTCATGGAGGAATTGGTGCTCACCGAGGCAATTACCCGCATTGCTGCCATTGAAGCGGAGCAAGAGTGCGCCTTAGATTTAGGAGATATTGCTGCCTACGCTCTTAACCGCCTCCCCCCACTCTACGCCACAACCCAAGAGGGGGCACAGTATCAACGCCAGCGAGCCGAAGAGGAACTGATGGACTTGATTCGTACCCAAGTCCAAGAGGCCATTCATCACAGTATGGCGCGGCCACAATTTCACCCGGAGCGATCGCCCCTCGGCAAAACCTCTAGCAAAGAAGTCTTTTCCCAAGTCAGTTCTCTACTGCAGGCCTACGCTAATGACTATGAGCATCCCCAGGGAGAGTCAACGCAGTGAAAATTTGGCTGTACGATACGACGCTCCGCGACGGTGCCCAGCGGGAGGGTCTTTCACTGTCCCTTGAAGATAAGCTGCGGATTGCCCAGCAACTGGATCGCTTGGGAATTCCTTTTATCGAAGGGGGCTGGCCCGGTGCCAATCCCAAGGATGTGCAGTTTTTTTGGCGGTTGCAAGAAACCCCCCTCCAGCAGGCAGAAATTGTGGCCTTTTGTGCCACGCGCCGCCCCGGCCGCAAAGCCGCAGAAGAGCCGATGTTCGAGCCAATCTTGGCAGCCGGTACCCGCTGGGTGACCCTTTTTGGCAAATCTTGGGATCTCCACGTCACTGAGGGTCTCAAGACCACATTGGCAGAAAACTGTGCCATGATTGCCGACTCGATTCAGTTCCTCAAATCCCAGGGACGGCGAGTGATCTACGATGCCGAGCACTGGTTTGATGGCTACCTCGCCAATCCAGACTATGCCCTACAAACCCTAGAAACAGCTTTGGCCGCTGGGGCAGAATGGCTAGTTCTGTGCGATACCAATGGCGGTTGTCTGCCCCATCAAATTCAAGCAGTGGTCACAGCGGTAATGGCGCACTTTGGCAGCCTTGATTGTCTTGGAATTCACACCCACAACGATGCCGGGACGGCAGTGGCTAATGCCCTTGCGGCAGTGCAAAGCGGTGCGCGGATGGTGCAGGGAACTCTCAATGGTTACGGTGAACGCTGTGGCAACGCCAATCTCTGTACCCTCATTCCCAATCTGCAATTAAAACTGGGTTATGACTGTGTCAGTTTAGAACAGTTGGCCACGCTGACGGAAGTAAGCCGCCATGTCAGTGAAATTGTCAACCTTGCCCCTGATGAGCACGCGCCCTACGTGGGGCTGTCGGCCTTTGCCCACAAGGGGGGCATCCATGTCAGTGCTGTGCAGCGCAACCCCCGCACCTACGAGCATATTGAGCCGCATTTGGTGGGAAATCAGCGCCGCATTATTATTTCCGAGCAGGCGGGCATTAGCAATATTTTGGCAAAAACCAGTGAACTTGGCTTTGAGCTGGATCGGCAACATCCCTTGAGTCGAACGATTTTGGAGCGGATTAAACACTTAGAAAGCGAAGGTTATCAATTTGAAGCAGCGGAAGCCAGTTTTGAACTGCTGATTCAAGAGATTTTAGGACAGCGCCGGCGACCTTTTACCCTCAAGGGCTTTGATGTCTTTTGCCGCACCGATTCAGGCCAACTAGAGGCAACAATTCGC
>DVDZ01000117.1 GCA_015296025.1 Thermosynechococcus sp. M46_R2017_013 | reverse complement strand
ACGCCTGTGCCCCCACCGACAGAGACAATGCCGGAAACCTCACCCCCCACCAACGAGTGGCACTGAACCTACACCCCCTTAGGGAGACCATTAGTTTTGCAATGCCCGCAAAAAGGTGCGCAAACGACTAAAGAGACCCTGACCATGGGCTTTGCTTTGGGGGGCGAGAGCACGCTCAATGTCTTCGCGACTGGGGCGTTGGTTAAATTCCGCTAGACACGCAGCAGTTGTCTCCCCGTACTGCCAGATTTGCCATGGTTGCGGATAACAGCGCCAAAGAATGATTGTTTCTGCCAGGGGACGCAAGTAATAGCACGGCTCGAGCGTACTGAGAAACCGCTCCCGTAACCGCCGACCAGCGTAGCCAATGCCAACGACGGCTACATCTTGAAGCCTTGGGTTCAAAAGGATAAAGGGGCGATCGCCAGCAGTTGCACACATCTGCTCAATGGCATTTACCTCCACAGGGGTGGGGGCAACAATGACAATGGCGCGATCGCTGGGTTCAATAGGCGTCAGTAATTCATTCACCCCCCGCACACTATAGGCAGTTTCACCCCATTCTCGACGGGCAAGGGCAGCAGATCCGGCATCGGCAAAAAAGACCTTGAGATCAGAACCCAGTTCTGTAAAGAGGGAAAGGTAGTTAGCGGCAAAAGCCATCGTGTTGAGGTCTGGCAATAGGATCTCAATTTGCAGGCGGTTTTTGCCCTCTTGGAGCGCCGCTTGGGTGGCCTGTTGCGCTTGGCTGTAGGCAGTCTCCAGACTATCGGGGGGCAACATAGGGGCTAAGCGGAGACCTCGCTAGCAACGGTGGCAAACAGGTGTTGTAGTTCTTCCACCAGCGTTTTTGCTTGGGAAAGTGTTTCCGGGGTTGTGGCTTGTTCCAGTTGGGCAGCGATGGTTTGCATGGCAGTAATGCCAACATTGCCACTGGCTCCCTTGAGATGGTGGGCATCCCGCTTAATTTGCTCAATGTTTCCTTGATTGACAGCGTTAGCCAATGTCTGGAGGCGTTGCTGGGCATCCTCGACAAAGGTTTGCAGCAATTCCAATTCAAACTCGCGATCGCCCCCCGAAAGGGTAGCGAGATAATCCCAGTCAATCGGCGATGTCATCAATTCATTGTCCCCGACAGATTCCTCGTCGTTAATTGTAGCCTGTACGAGCTAGGGCTGTTCAACAATGAAAAGAGGAAGTCCAAGGCCAAATTTGTAACAATTCTTAACTTCATCACCGTGGCTTGCCCCCTTGGCGAAATAAGGGATTGAATGGCACTATCGCAGTGGTTAGGCCAACAACAGCAACAATATCGAGGAACTATGGGCGATCGCGTAACGGTGGGGATTGTGGGGGCCTCTGGGTACGGGGGTCTCCAACTGGTGCGTTTACTCCTTGACCATCCCCAAGTGGAGATTACCTACCTTGGCGGCGAAGGGAGCGCTGGTCGCCCCTACACAGAGCTATATCCCCATTTGCAGGGTCGGGTAAATCTCACGGTGGAACCCGTCTCCGTGGAGGCGATTCGCGATCGCGCCCAAGTGGTGTTTCTCTCTTTGCCCAATGGCCTTGCTTGTAAGCTTGCCCCGCAACTTCTTGAGCAGGGTTGCAAAGTACTGGATTTATCGGCAGACTATCGCTTTCAGGACTTGAAAACCTACACCCAGTGGTACGGTGAACGCCGAGAAGATGGCGCCACGGCTCAAAAAGCAGTCTATGGCTTGCCAGAACTCTATCGCGATCGCATCCGCCAAAGTTCCCTCATTGGTTGTCCGGGGTGTTATCCCACCGCTAGTTTGCTGGCACTCGCTCCCTTGATGAAGCAGGGTTTAATTGAACCAAATACGGCGATTATTGATGCCAAGTCCGGTACCTCTGGTGGCGGGCGTCAGGGCAAAATCAATCTCCTCCTTGCCGAAGCGGATAACTCCCTTGCCGCCTACAGTGTTGCTCGCCATCGCCATACCCCAGAAATTGAGGCTATCTGTAGCGAATTAGCTGGTCAAAGTGTGCTGGTACAGTTTACGCCCCACCTTGTGCCCATGCCGCGGGGAATTTTGGCCACCGTCTATGCCACGCTGCGAGATCCGGGTCTGGTGCGCGAGGATTTGATCACGATTTATCAAGCCTTTTATCGCCATTCCCCTTGGGTGAATATCCTGCCCCCCGGCCTCTATCCGCAGACTAAATGGGCATGGGGCACCAATGCCTGTTTTATTGGCATTGAGGTAGATGAGCGCACCGGACGCATTATTGTCATGTCTGCCATTGATAACCTGATGAAAGGGCAGGCCTCCCAAGCCGTGCAGTGCTTAAATTTAATGATGGATTGGCCAGAAACCATGGGCTTACCGCAGGTGGCCTTTTATCCCTAGGCCTCAAGTTTCATCCTGTTCCACTAAGGGCAGGCGATCGCCCTGTAACAGCTCCGTACTGCTTGCACTCAAAGATAGCCCTATCTGCCATAATCTCTGACCTAGGCACAAAGCTGCCAGAAAGGGAGCGGTACTCAAGCTTAACAGTAGCGTTGTTGGGTCAAGCGAGCCATCAGAAC
>DVDZ01000110.1 GCA_015296025.1 Thermosynechococcus sp. M46_R2017_013 | reverse complement strand
CCTGTTTCGTCACTCGGTCTGATCGCCAGTCGGCATGAGTTCGTATTTGAAGGTTTGGATGCGCTGCAGGTGGTGAATCATATTTTTATCGTGCGACAGAACATTGAGCAGCAGCAGACGCCACATTGAAATCCAAGGAGAGTGACGCCGTCCGCGCTATCCTTCTCCGCCCTGAATGCGGGGCTTGCCGCCTATCTGGCCAGCAGCGAGGGTTAAGTTTGCTCACCCTGTACCCAGCGTTCCCAGAGGAGCTGCAGTGTCAGAGCCACTAAGCCTAGCGCAATAATGCTAAAAACACCCGTTGCCAAGGTACATAGACCCACCACGAGGGTGCGCACAGCCACTGCTAAGCTATAGACCAGTTGATTGTGGTAGCTCACCGCGTGAGTAGCAAAGACATAGGCGATCGCCCCTGTGAGCCGATGCAGCAGAATTCCAAGGGTGCCAGCAATTAGCGCACCGGTTAAACAGCGTAATGGATTGGTGTTCGGGGGGAGAACCGTCATGGAAAGCACTAACCTTTATGAGCCGATGATTCCAGAATACGGTAGCCAATGTCACGACGATAGTAGCAATCGGCAAATTGAATGGCGTTCACGCCGGCATAGGCTTTGGCTTGAGCAGTGGCAAAATCAGGAGCTAAGGCGGTGATATTCAGTACGCGCCCACCATTGGTATACCATTGCCCATCCTGCCAGCGGGTTCCCGCATGGAAAACAAGGACACCTTGAGCCATCGCGTTGGGAATGCCCTGAATCACATCCCCTTTACGGTAACTCCCCGGATACCCCCCTGCCGCCATTACGACCGATAGCGCCACCTCATGGCGCCATTGCAACGCTCCCAAACGAGCCAACCGCCCCTCGACACAGGCCAAAAGTACCTCAATCAGAGGGGTTTCCAAAAGGGGCAGCACCACTTGGGTTTCCGGATCGCCAAAGCGACAGTTAAACTCCACCACGTAGGGATCTCCTGCGGGCGTGACCATCAGACCGGCATAGAGTACCCCACAGTAGTGAATCCCCCGATCCTGTAAGGCTCTGAGGGTAGGTTCGAGAATTGTTTTTTGAATCCGTTCCATCAATTCTGACGTCACCCAAGGAACTGGAGCATACACTCCCATTCCCCCAGTATTTGGCCCTGTATCCCCTTCGCCAACGCGCTTGTGGTCTTGGGCAGGCAGCAGCGGCACAATTGTTTGACCATCCGTAATGGCGAGTACCGACACCTCTTGCCCCTCCAGTACCGATTCAATGACCACCCGTTGACCCGCGGCACCAAATTCGCCCCCAAAAATCCGCTCTAGAGCGGCGATCGCCTCTGCTTCTGTGGCTGCGACTGTTACCCCTTTACCCGCCGCTAGACCATCTGCCTTAATGACAATGGGTGCGCCTTGGGTTTGAACGTAGCGAGAAGCCACTTCATAATCGTCAAACACGGCCGCCTTGGCTGTAGGAATCTGAGCCGATGCCATGAGCGCCTTTGCCCAAGCTTTACTGGCTTCAATCTGTGCTCCTGCTTGGGTTGGACCAAAAACGGGAATGCCTAGCGATTGGAGGCGATCGCCTAAGCCGGCGGCAAGGGGTACCTCCGGCCCAACAACAACTAAGTCAACCTTCTTCTCTTTGGCAAAGTTTCCAATGTCAGTGAGGGCGGTGGCTGCAATGGTAACATTTTCACATCGCTCTAGGCAGGCTGTTCCCCCATTGCCGGGAAGACAATAGACTTGGCTCACCTGAGGAGAATCCAGTAATTTCCAAGCGATTGCGTGCTCCCGACCACCACTGCCAATGACAACGACCTTCACAGATGCACTCCAAAAAGATAGGCGATCATTTTTGCAATCAATCTTCAGGAGCTTATCAAGTTTACCGCTCAAGCGGCAATGGTCTGTGCACAGGCAAAAAGAAACAACCGGCTGCGATCGCCTTGTAAGATTTAACTAGTCTTGTAAGATTTAACTAGTTGACAAGGCCATGATTTTCCTGATAGTCTAAAAATCGCTCAAAAATTGGGACTGTAGTTCAATCGGTTAGAGCACCGCCCTGTCACGGCGGAAGTTGCGGGTTCGAGCCCCGTCAGTCCCGTCAATTCTCAGCGCTGGGCTTGGCTATCATACATCGCCTGTAGAACCACGGCCGGGTTGACAAGTTGCCCTCGGTGGCGGAGCGTCCAGTGAAGATGAGGCCCTGTGGTGCGCCCTGTCATGCCTACGCGACCGATGCGCGCCCCCGTAGGTACTCGCTGCCCCTCTAGGATTAAAATGCCGCCAGCGCGATCGATCATGGCTCGTCCTTGGGGGGTCTGCTCAACCCGTCCCATCATGTGGCAGTAAACGTGTTCCCACGCTCCCGATTGAATCCGTACCAGTGTGCCACAGGCGGTGTGGTCGGAAACTTCAATCACCTGACCAGCCCACCAGTTGCGGATGTAGCTCCCTTGGGGAGCGGCAAAATCGAGGCCGTTGTGAAATTCAGTCGTAGGTTCCCCCGTAGGCGATCGCCGGTAGCCAAAAGGAGAGGTATAGCCCTGAAAATTTTCCACAGGAAATGAAGCGTCGCTCCAGCGGAGTGTCCTTGCACCTGTATTTTGGGAGGGTTGACTGAGTTGGGGAATTGCAACCATGCTACTACAGGCGATCGCCAGTGCTAGACCAATTCGCTGCCAATGCATACCAAACTCCTCACATCTTTTTTGCCTGCGGCCTTAGACCATCATTGATATACACCGTTCCCTATTGTAGGGACGTAGGATATTTTCAGGTGATCAGAAAATCAAGATGGCTGCTAACGAACCCAAGGAACAGACTGAAGTGACTCAACCTACCCTGCGCGATCGCCTACGAGCTGAGGCAGCGGCTCCCTATCGGGGACTACGGCGTGTTTTTTATGCTGTTTTTGCTGCTTCCGGCCTCATGGGTGCCTTTATCCTTGGCCTCAAGGGATTGGCGGGCACCGCAGGTGACGATTTGGCGCAGAATCTGGTGTTGCAAATTGGGGTAGTTGTCCTCATGATCACCCTCTGGCGTTGGGATCGCGGCTAAATTCGTTGGGCAAGCAAAAAGCGATCGTGGCCACTGAGATCCTTGAGGATCTCCACCCGTTTATAGGCTTGGGTTGCCATTGCCAGCGCTGCCACCGCTGCCCCTTGGGTCGCCATTAATTCGATAAAGAGCCAGCCTTGGGGCTGAAGATATTTGGGTGCTGTCTCCACAATCTGGCGAATTGCCTCCAAGCCATCAGCACCACCATCGAGGGCCAAGCGGGGTTCATGGTACTGCACCTCCGGCTGGAGAGTGTCCACTAGGCTGGTGGGAATATAGGGGGGATTACTGACAATGCCCTGGACCTGTCCTTTGAGATGCACAACGGGGGCAAACCAATTCCCAACGTAGCATTGCACACGATTGCTCAAACTGTACTTTTCAATATTGATGTGCGCTACTTCTAGGGCTTCAGGACTGCAATCCACAGCATGCACAAAAGCGGCAGGAAAGAACCGCGCCAAGCCGATAGCGATCGCTCCACTACCCGTACCCAAATCCAGCCAGTGACCGTGCTGTTGCCAAGGGGGCACCGTTGCTGCCACGACTTCAAGTAATTCTTCCGTTTCTGGCCGAGGAATCAGCACACTGGGGGCAACCACTAGTTCGAGGTCGTGCCAGTAAACCGTACCAATCAGATATTGCAGGGGAACCCGCTCTTGCCAGCGGCGTTGCCAACGGTCTTGGAGTTCGGCAAGGGAAAGTTTCAGACAGATCTGGGGTGGGAATCGGTGCAGTGTGATTTCCAGAGGACTCAACGCGGTGAAGGCACTGAGGAATTGTTTTAACTCCCGTAGGCCACTCTCGCGCTCAGAGGCAGGAATGATTCCCTGTGCCCAATGCCACCATGCTTGGAGTGCCTCACCACTTACGCATAGATCTTGACCCTTGTTTTCTGAGGAGACTCGTATCAAAATAGCCGTAGAATTCCTAACTGTGCCTTATCCACTGTGGCAGATTTTCAGGAACAGCTTCAACGTCTGCAAGAGCAACTGCAACGGGCACAGGCGCGAGCGAATGAACTGCCGCCACTGGTTCCTGAACCGCCCCCGCCGCCTGTGGATGCCGAAACCCCAGACTGGGCGGATGAACGGGCACAAATTGAAGCCCGCGTGCGCAGCCAGACCTTAGTAACAGAACTTCAGGCTCAATTGATTGAGGCTCTTCTAGAGAATGCACGGCTGCGGCGCGCCCTAGAGGAGGAACGGCAGAACCATGCCCGTACCCGCGAGGGGCTAATTACGGCCTTGGGGGATGCGTTGGATACCCTCAAGCAGCGGCGGCGATCGCCGAAATCACCCTAGGGCCACACTGAGACCCACGAGCCCAAGACTCCCTCCCGTGATCACTGCAATTGTCGGCACCTTGCCAAAGAGACTGGCAGCAAAGGGTTCTACCAAGACGAGAAGGGTGAGAGCCAACGCACCCCCCAATTGAGACTGGTGTGCCCCACCAACTGGGGAAGCAACGCCAATAAAGAGTGGCTGCTTTGGAATGAGTCCCACTTCATTGCCAGTGGCGGAGCGGTACATTGGGCAGCAAGATTCCCCTTGGGGAGAGCGCAGGGCTTCCCGCCGATGAGCTAAACTAAAATATGCGCGGGCGATCGCCGGTCAAAGGAGCCAGTTCGATAGCTAGGGCGAGGGGAACGGCCATTCAATGGCTCAAGGTGCAGCCGATAACCGACATTGCGCACGGTTTGAATCAGGCGTGGCTGCTGTGGATTTACTTCGATTTTCTTCCGCAGAGATAGGATGTGTGTATCCACAGTGCGGGGGTTATCAATACTTTCTGGCCAAGCTCGCCGCAGCAACTCCTGACGACTCAAAGGGGTGCCGCTCATTTGGGTGAGGACATAGAGTAAACTAAATTCCTGCGGCGTCAAATCTACCGGCACATTGCGAACTACCACTCGTCGCTGCACTAAGTCCACCTGCAACTCACCCAAGTTCAGGACACTCGGTAAACAGGGGCGTGCTCGCCGTGCCAAGGCCTCAACTCGAGCAAGAAATTCCTGCATCCCAAAGGGCTTGGCCAAGTAATCATCGGCGCCTGCCCGCAGCGCTGTCACCACATCCGCTTCATCCTCGCGGGCAGAAAGAACTAAAATTAAAACAGTACTTTGATGGTGAAGCCAGCGGCATAGTTCCAAACCCTTGCCCTCATTTAAATCCAAATCGAGAATGACCAAATCGGGATGCCGTAGTTGAAACACTTCCTGTCCCTGTTGACAGCCACTGGCAAGATGAACAATGTGCCCCACTTGCTGTAGGTGCCAGCCAAGGAGAGAACGCAAGTGGGGGTTACTTTCGATAATTTCGATGTGCATCAACATCAGGACATCCCCACAACAACAGCGGAGTAAAGAGATTGGGTTCTACAGTTCTGGGAGAATTTGCAAAAAGAGACAACAGAATGGCACTGCCTGAATGAATTGAATGCTAATCTAGCAAATTTAATACCGATGATTTCGTAACGGCTAATACTTTAGGGTTTTTTCTTGTTCCCAACGTAGAAAATTCTCCTGCTTCTACAAGTGACACAATAAAGTGAGATTTCTCAACAAGCGGTATGGCTGTACCGATTCTTGAACTTACGGCGGCTGACGGTTCACGACAGCAAATTCAACTGGGGCGCGATCGCCTGCTCATTGGTACCGACCCCCAAAGCCAAGTCATTCTAGTGGGTGAGGGGGTTTCTCGCCACCATGCCTTAATTATTCCGAAGGAGACGGGTTATCAAGTGGCGGATCTCGGTAGCGTCAGCGGCACTTTTTTGAATGGCACGAAGCTGCGGCCACGCACTCCTGTGACGCTAAAGGCGGGCGATCGCCTACAAATTGGTAACTTTGAAGCCATTTTTGATCCCGAGGGCATAGTGACAACGCAACTACCGGGAACCGTGGTCATGGGGGCTGCCAGTACACCGATTTTGCAGGTGGCGACACCCCACTGGTTGCAGGAGTTTCCGCTGCTGAAGGAGGAACTGGTTCTCGGTCGAGATCCGAAGGCGGACATTACCATTGACCATCCGTTTATCTCCTTTCACCATGCCAAGCTGGTGCGATCAGGGAATCACTACAAAATCATTGACTTGGGCAGCAAGAATGGCCTCCACTGGCGCGGCACAACGATTAGCGAACACACCTTGGCACCGGGGGATGTGATTCATGTAGGGGAATCTCTGCGCCTGACGTATTTGTTGATGCCCGCTACGCAGGTTGTCGAGCAAACCCGCCCCCTGCAACTGCGCGATCGCCAGCAGATTCGCCTTGGTCGCGACCCCAGCAACGATATGGTGCTGGATCATCCTGTCGTCTCGCGGTTTCATGCCCGCCTCTACCTTGAGGAAGGACAATGGTACATTGTCGATCTCGACTCTGCCAACGGTACTTTCATCAATAACCAGCGCCTTGAACCTCGCAAACCCGTGCCCTTACCCACGGGGGCTTTGGTGCGTATTGGCCCTTACAGTTCGCTTTTTACCCCCGACGAAACCATTGTTCCCCACAACGACAGTGGTAACCTGCGCCTCGATGCCATCCACCTCAGCAAAACCACCGCCAAGGGAGCAAAGCTTCTGCAAGATATTTCCCTTTCAATTTTGCCCCGCGAGTTTGTAGCAATTGTTGGTGGCAGTGGTGCCGGTAAATCCACACTCCTCGATGCCCTCAATGGCTTTCGTCCTGCCACGGGGGGTACAGTACTCGTCAACGGCCATGATCTGTACCGCTACTTTGGCACCTATCGCACCCAGATTGGCTATGTGCCCCAGGATGACATTATCCACAGTGAGCTAACTGTGGCTCAGGCCCTAGACTATGCAGCCCGACTGCGCCTACCCGCTGATTTTAGTGAAAAAGAGCGACAGGAACAGGTGAACCGCGTTCTTGGTGAACTGGAGTTAACCCCGCGCCGTAATGTACTGGTTAAACACCTGAGTGGAGGCCAGCGTAAACGAGTATCCATTGGTGTGGAATTGCTTACCCGCCCCAGTTTGTTTTTCTTGGATGAGGCCACTTCTGGCTTGGATCCGGGGACGGAAACCCAAATGATGCGACTATTGCGCCAATTAGCGGATCAAGGGCGCACGGTTCTACTCATTACCCATGCCACTAAGAACGTGATGCTCTGCGATTTGGTGGTGTTTTTAGCACGGGGCGGCCACCTTGCCTACTTTGGGCCACCGGATCAAGCCCTCAGTTATTTTGATGTTCAAGATTTTGATGAAATTTACCTCAAGATTGAAAGCGAGCCCAATCCAGCTCTATGGCAGCAACGCTATCGCCAGTCCCATTTCTACCAAACCTATGTGGTGGAGCGGCAGCGCTCCCTCAATGTGGATACGGCGGCAACACAAGCAGTCCGACCCCAACGCCCAAAACCCACAATTCCCCAGGCGGCACCGTGGCGGCAGTGGTGGATCCTCACCCAGCGAAACTTGGCCATTTTGCGACAGGATCGGGCGGCACTCATTCTCATGCTTTCCCTAGCGCCAATTTTGGGAGCCTTGGATTTTGTTCTCTGGAAGCCAACGATTCTGAATCCGGATCAGGGGGATGCGGGGCAGGCATTTACGATGGCCTTTGTCACTGTGTTGATTGCGGTGATGGTGGGTAGCTTAGCGACGATGCGCGAAATTGTGAAGGAACTGGAGATCTATCGCCGTGAACGGATGGTGGGACTGGGGCTGTGGCCCTACATTTTCTCAAAGCTTGCACCGGCAGCGGTGCTGGCTCTGTACCAAGCAGCAATCTTCTTGGCGCTGAAGTTTTTGGCAATCAATCTGAACCTCGGTCTTGGGGCGATCGCTGGCTTGTATTTAACTCTTTTCCTAGTGACCTTTGGCGGCATGGTGATGGGGCTACTGGTCTCTGCCCTCTCGCCGACTCAAACCGTAGCTCCCCTGTTAACAATTCTCTTTTTGGTGCCGCAGATTACGTTTGCTGGGGCCATTATTCCCCTGAAGGATCTAGGAAGTGTGGGCAATCTGATCAGTGATGTGACGTTGACCCGCTGGAGTTATGCCAATGTGGTATCCCTCTTCGGCTTTGGTCAGGATGTGGCGCGGGATGCCTGCTGGCAGCAACCGAAATCCGCACGGGAAAAACTCAGTCCCAAGGCTCTAGAGCACTGTCCCTGCTTTGACGCTAACCTCTTTCAACGCTGCCACTTTCCGGGGGTGCGCAAAGAGTACCATCCCGCTGTGGATGAATCAGAACCCCCACAGCCCCCCAAGCCCGGCGATCCACCGACACTGCCCAATTCGGTCTTAGAGTTTGATCAGGCCTATCGCGATCGCGTCGAGGAGTACAATCAACGGGTTAAAGACTATCAGCAAGCCATGGAGCGCTGGCAAGATACATTTGCCCGCTGGAAGGAGCAGCGAGGGCGGGCGATCGCCAGTGGTGAAGCCTCATTGAGCGCTTTTGGAGTCTTCAGAAGCACACCTTTAACGCTAATGTTACCGCCAATAACCTGCGCTTGGGAGGCATTATTGCCCTGATGCTGGGGCTAGTGGGCATCTTTCAAAAACGCAAAGATGTTCTTTAAGCTGCTAAATGCCCAAAGGCTCGACCCACTGCCCTTAACGCCATGTCAATCTCCGCGGCACTGACAATAAGAGGAGGGACAAAGCGCACCACCTTTGGCCCTGCCGGCACCAGCAAGAGCCCCTCAGCAATGGCGGCTTTGACGACCTCCGCAGCAGCGAGGGGAGTGTCGGGCTGCAGTTCGAGACCATTGATTAACCCCCAGCCGCGCACTTCGGCAATGAGGTGAGGATAGGCCGCCTGGAGTTCACACAGTCCTGTGCGCAGTTGCTGCCCGCGATCGCGGACATTTTGCAGAAGATTCTCTTTCTCAAGGGTTTCGCACACCGTGAGGGCTGCTGCCGTGGCCAAGGGGTTACCACCAAACGTGCTGGCATGATCCCCAGGCTGAAAGACGGCACAAAAATTCTTGGCAATCATCGCTCCAATGGGAATGCCCCCCGCAAGACCTTTAGCGGTGGTGAAAATATCCGGCTCAACACCGAGGGTTTCGTAGCCCCACAGGGATCCGGTGCGACCCATGCCCACTTGAACCTCGTCAAAGATGAGAAGGATGCCCTTGTCGGTGCAGAGTTGGCGAACCTGCTCAAAATAGGCGCGATCGCCGGGGCGGACTCCCCCTTCCCCCTGTAAAGGTTCTAAGAGAATAGCTGCCACTTGGGGTTTAGGGTGATCCAAGGCAGTCACGAGGGCTTCTAGGGCGCCAAAGTCGTTGTAGGGAACATAGGCAAAGCCGGGGACTAGCGGGTCAAAGTGCTGCTGGTACTTCGGCTGACCCGTCGCGGTAATGGTAGCAAGGGTGCGGCCATGGAACTGGCCTGTGCCGTTAGGATGATCGGGTTGTCAATGTGACGCACCGTATGGGCATATTTACGAGCCAACTTAATGGCAGCTTCATTGGCTTCAGCACCAGAGTTGCAGAAAAAAACGCGATCGCCACAGGAATGCGCCACCAACCACTGCGCCAGTGCCCCCTGCTGGGGAATGTAATACAAGTTTGAGACGTGGTGCAGTGTTTGCATTTGCTGGTTGACCCTCTCCACCAAAGCCGGATGGGCATGACCGAGAGTACAAGTGGCAATTCCCGCCACAAAGTCCAAATAGCTGCGGCCTTGATCATCCCAAACGCGGCAGCCTTCCCCGCGCACAAGCGCAATGGGGAAACGACCATAGGTGGTCATCACCACTTGGTCAAAGGCATCAATACTGAAGGACGTTGGAGAAGCAGCAACCATTAATTTTTGGACTCATAGCAAAAGCTTCCTGCTATCTTAGCATCTCCCTCTCGCTGTGGCAGAGGCGTTCAGGGTCTCCCTACAATTAGTGCCTGTTGACCCCTAAGGATTGCTTCGGTACACTACACCTAGTATTTAGCCATTGAGTCCTGCCCCTATGGTGCAAAATCCTCCCCGCCCCCAAACCAGCTTCCCCGCCACGGCTCCCACAGCCTATCCTGTGTTTTACCGCACCTACAGTCGCCAAAATGAAGCGGGTGAGCGGGAGACGTGGCAACAAGTGTGCGATCGCACCCTCCAAGGCCTGCAGGAAGTGGGGCACCTCAGCGAAGCAGAAGTGGCGCTTCTTAAACAAATGCAGCAGGACTTGAAGGCACTGCCCTCTGGTCGTTGGCTGTGGGTGGGGGGGAACTGATTGGGTTCGCCAGCCGGAAACTTTTCCGGTGCCTACAACTGCACCAGCACCAATGTGGTGGACTGGGATTCCTTTGGCCTGATGATGGACTTGGCAATGCAAGGCTGTGGTACAGGTGCCGTCCTAGAGCAAAAATACATTTCCCAGTTGCCGCCCATTTGCAATCGCCTTGAGGTGACTGTTGTCGGCCAGATTGGTCAAACCCCCAAGGAAGCACGCCAAGAGCAAACAACTGTGACATTGACAGGACAAACCTGCCAAATCAAAGTGGGGGATAGTCGCCAAGGTTGGGTCAAATCCTACCAAACGCTGCTTGAACTGGCAAGCAACTCGCAACTCGGAGGAGCCGTGCAGGTGACAATTGATATTAGCGACGTGCGCCCCACGGGAGAGCGACTCAAAGGGTTTGGCGGGGTTGCCAATCCTGTGAAACTTCCAGACCTCTACCACCGCTGTGCCGCACTGTTGAATGCAGCAGTAGGTCGCCAGTTGACCTCCGTGGAGTGCTGTTTGTTAATTGATGAGGCAGCCGTTGTGGTTGTCGCCGGCAATGTTAGGCGATCGGCCGGTATGCGTCAGGGCAGCAGCGAGGATCAGGCTTTTGCCCAAGCCAAGCAAAATCTTTGGCAACAGGATGAACAGGGAAATTGGCGCATTGATCCCCAACGGGATGCGCTGCGGATGGCCAACCACACCCGTGTTTTTCATAACAAGCCCAGCCTTGAGGACTGCATCAATGCCGTGCGCAGTCAGTTCTATTCAGGAGAAGGAGCCATTCAATGGGCAGGGGAAGCGGTAGCCCGCGCCAATGCGGATATTTTGGTTAGTCCTGAGCAAAAGCGCAACTTTCTAGAAGCCTATTGCCAAGGAAAAGGGAGAGCCTATTTGCAGTCTCTGCTTCCCAATGTAGAGGAGAAAGAACTGACTCATCGGTTAGCTCGCTATGGTCTTAATCCCTGTGGCGAAATTATCGGCAGTGACTTCCACTGCAACCTTGCCGAAATCCACCTCAATCAAATTGATCCAGCCGACACCCTGACCCAAGAAAAAGCTTTCAGGGCTGGCGCACTTTCAGTTGCGGCTCTCCTCAACCATCGCTTTGTTGTCGATCGCTATCAGTACTCCCGTACCCTTGATCCCATTGTTGGCGTCAGCTTTACTGGACTCTTTGATTTCTTTGTCCATGCCTTTGGCGTGCCATGGCTGGAATGGTGGGCAGCGGGACGACCCAATACAGCTCAAGGGCGGGAGTTCAAAGCCCAAGAAGCCGTCTTTTTGCAGCGCTGGCGGCACATTGTCCATGAGGCCGTCTGGGAGTATTGCGATCAACACGGCCTCAAGCGCCCCAATCGTTGTACCACCGTCCAACCCTCCGGTACTAAATCCCTGCTAACGGGAGCCTCCCCTGGGTGGCATCCCCCTAAAGCCCAACGCTTCATTCGCCGAATTACGTTCCGCAAAGGCGATCCGGTGGCCATGGCCTGCTACGACTTTGGCTACAATATCATTCCCTCCCAGTCCGACAAAGATGAAACGGGCAAACTCCTCGATGATCCTTTTGATTCCCGCTGCACAGAGTGGCTTGTGGAAATTCCCGTAGCTGTCTCTTGGGCCGATCTGCCGGAGGCGGATACCATTGATATTAGCCAGTTTTCTGCCCTAGCGCAGTTTGACTTCTACATGCAGGTGCAGCAGCACTACACCACCCACAACACCAGTGCCACCATTGAACTGCGGGAACATGAAATAGAACCCCTTGCGAACGCCATTTACAAAGCTATTCAAGAGGATCAAGGGTATATTTCTGCTGCCCTGTTGGCGCGCTTTGATGCCCATGAAACGTTCCCGCGTCTGCCCTTTGAACCAATTAGCAAAGAACGCTACGAACAGGAGGTTGCTGCTGTTGCTCAGCGCAGGCGGGTCAATGATTTCCATGAAGCCCTCTCCCGCTATACCCAACCCCTCATGGAAGTAGGGCCAGCGGGTTGTGACTCCGATAAGTGTCTGATGTCTTAAAAGAAGAGGGGCAAATTTGACCCTCTATTTCTCTATTTAGGTAACTTTGTAAACCAGTTCTTCTTGGCGCGATCAAGTTGGCCTTGAACAACTCCCGAAACCATACTAAAGTCTGCCCCAGAAATATCGGCACCTGTAAAGTTCGCTCCCGAAATCGAGGCATCCTGCAGTTTTGCCCCCTTCAAATTTGCCCTCTCGAAGTTGGCTTGCACCAGATAGGCACCGCACAGATTGGCATCACTCAGATTAGCTCCCTGAAGATTGGCTTCGCGCAAAACAGCATTTGCAAGAATACAACCCTTCAAATCTGCATTTGTAAAATTGGCATTGGCAAAATTGGCACCTGACAGATCCGCATTGCGGAGGACAACGTTGGAAAGATCCACATCCACA
>DVDZ01000083.1 GCA_015296025.1 Thermosynechococcus sp. M46_R2017_013 | reverse complement strand
GAGTATTTAGCTATCTAAGGTAGGCGATAGATCTAAAATCTTGTACGAAGAAAACATTAAGGTTTGATCAAGTGTCTGGGGGCTTAAATTTTGGTGGATAACCGATCCAAATTTCGCTTGACGTGCTCTCCAACTTCGGCAAAAATGAAACTAAAGGTTCGCTGATTTGCTAATTAAGCATAGGTTTCTTTTGAGGCCGAGCCGCAGAGGCATTCACAACCTGATGCCCCAGCTGAGCTGGCTGTACAGCTTGGTGGGGTTTGTCAATGCGTTTGAGAATTTTATGACATCTGTTTCTTCGTTGCCTTCACACCCCCAGCGTCCCAATTGGGGGGTGATTTTTTTTATGGGCGTTGTCCATTTGGCAGCATTGCTCGCATTTGTGCCCGGACTGTTTTCATGGTCGGCAGTGCTTCTTTGTTTTGTTCTTTATTGGCTGTCTGGGGGTCTAGGTATTACCTTAGGATGGCATCGCCTTGTCACCCATCGCAGTTTTCAGTGTCCAAAATGGCTGGAATATTTCTTTGTCTTTTGCGGTACCTTGGCCTGTGAAGGGGGGGTCATTGAATGGGTTGGCCTCCACCGCAATCATCACCTCCACTCTGATCAAGCACTGGATCAGCACAATTCCCAAAAGGGGTTTTGGTGGTCACACATGGGCTGGATGCTCCAAGAAGTGCCCGCTAAGGCAGAGGTAGAGCGCCTCACCAAGGACATCAACACTGATTCTGTGTATCGGTTTTTGAATCGGTATTTCCTGCCCATTCAAGTGGTTTTAGGGGTCTTGCTGTATCTGTGGGGTGGGCTGCCCTTTGTGGTCTGGGGCATCTTTGTCCGCCTTGTACTGGTGTATCACCTCACTTGGTTTGTCAATAGTGCCACCCATAAGTTTGGCTATCGCACGTTTGAGTCGGGCGATCGCTCCACAAATTGCTGGTGGGTTGCCCTGCTCACGTTTGGTGAAGGCTGGCATAACAATCACCACACCTATCCCCATTCGGCACGTCACGGTCTGCAATGGTGGGAATTCGATATTACGTGGATCACAATTCGGGCGCTGCAAGCAATCGGTCTTGTCCAAAAGGTACGGCTTGTGGAAGCTCCCGTGCAGCAATAAAAGCTGCTAAAAGGGGTTCTCTGGTTCCGCCTCTTGCCAAATACGGATTAATTCCCTTGCCTCTGGGTAGAGGGGATGCGTGGGGGGGATGAGTTCAGCGGTGGCGATCGCCTGCCGGTTGTTCCGCCCCACCCAATAGCGCGCCTGTTCCAAAATATTGTTGCCCCACTGCACAATTAACTGGTTGGCGGCGGCATAGACACTAGAGTTTGGGGAAATTTCTTGGGCAATGGCAATGGCAGCGGCAAAGTCGCGATCGCGCCCCCCCTGAGCACGGCGCTGGGCTTCATTCAGGCGGGCGATATCCTGATCGGGTTGCCAACTTACCGCTACAGTTGCAACAGGTGGGAAGAGTTCTTTGAGGCGATTTTGAGCCGTTTGATAGAGGGCGCGCTGGGGACGAATTTGCTCAAGGAGTTGGCGAGCTACCAACAGAGCCTCAGGAGTACCGCGACGGGCAAGGGCATTAGCTTGATCAATGAGCGGTTGATCTTCAGCAATCTCAATTTGGCGTTGCCACAGCCGTCGCTGATCGCGGATTTGTTCTTGGCGGTAGGGACTAGCGTCCACCAAAGGAATGTTGAGCCTGTTGAGGGCAAGGCGCAGGTGATTCAATGTGCCGCCACGGGCAATGGCCTGGGCTTCTGCGAGGGTATGCAGGACTTTTAGATCTGTTTGCCAGCGGCGAATCGCCTGTTGAGCTTCAAAGTAGAGGGGGCGTTCTGCGGTAATTGTTCGTGCTTGAGCGATCGCCCGATCAATATCCTGTCCCATCCCCACTTGAGCAAATTCTTCTGCTGTTGCCAACTTCAGCACATCTTCAGCGCCGCGAGCACTCTTGACATCGGCGGGAATCAAACGGGCAATCCGCTGGGCTTCTTGCGGGTCATAGCGATTGAAAGCCGCCACTGCTGACGCAAGCAACTGTTCACCCAACTCATTGAGCAATCGCCGAGCGCCGGGATAAATATCACTGGTAGTGGGAATTCGCCGCACAATTTCAATAGCAGCGGCCAAGGAATCGGCTCCCCCCTGTGCCATGAGGGCGCGTGCTTTATCCAACTGCCGATCTTCCTGTTGGGCACGGATAATCCGCTCATTAAAGGCACCAAACTGCTCCTGCGCCCAATAACGACATTCAACAAATTGCAACTGGAGCGAGATTTGAAAAGCTTCCCGCCATTCAAGGTTTTTTAAGGCGGCTTCGGCCCGCCGATAGATGGCCTCCCCTTCTTGCCAAATTTCTTGCCAGCGCTGAATGCGCTCTTCCACCTTGGCATAGGCTTGAACCTGACGGGGAATGCGTTGTGCAAAGGCGATCGCCCGATTCAATTGCCCTTCATGAAAGGCTACCTCTGCCAAGGCCAAAACCTGATCTGACCACACTTCTAAGCGACGATTGATTTCAGGGGCAAGGGGGTGATCGCGGGGCAAGTCATCAATGAGATCAATGGCATGGAGCAGGTCCTCAAGGGTGTGTTGCTCCGCCGCCTGTTGGGCACAGTAGAGTCGAAAGGAGGCCGATGCCAAAGGCCAAAGGACAAAATCACAATTGCCGGCAGTTGTCGGTTGCCGCAGCAGCAGCCACAGGGATAGCCCCGCAATACTCACAGAGGTTAAAAGGGAGAGGCTGGCCACCCCTTGCCAATGTTGTAACCAAGGTAAACAAGCACGGCACTGCTTTTGGACAAGGGGAATGAGACCATTGATGTGGAGCGATCGCTCGCTGAAGCGTTTCAACATCGCGATCACTGCGGTGGGTTTAGTTTGATCCTGCACCGTTTCCCCCCTCCCCAACACTCCTTATTTTGCACCCTAACTGTGAGCACAACCCTCGCTGACAGCCCTCTTCTGAAATAAGAGTAAGGAAATGCCATCCGCCACTTGCTTGTGCAGTGCTCAGGATGTTCCATCCTTAGTCAGAAAGGCTGTCCTTAGGAAATGGCCAAACCTCTCAAAATTATCCTAATCAATTTAGCAGAACCCGCAAGAATCCTCCGCTTTTGTACCGTAGGGGCTTCTTAATCTTTGATTGAAGCGCGAGATGAATTGCGGCAGCAACCGATGGTAAAGTGCTGATGGTAAATCCAGTTGACCCTAATGCTCAAAGTTGCCAAGGTCAGGCGCTACCCCAATCAGCAGCAGAAGCAATTCTTCGGCAATTGTCGCTGATCGTGGAACTATGGTCTGAACTTGATAAACCAACCCTACAAGGAAACTGGGAAAGGACTCTCTAGTTCCGACCTCAAGAGGAAGATTTCCAGCCGTAAGCAAGAGCATGAATGGCTATTTCTCTGAAGAAGGCTGTAGCCTTCTTCCGGGAAAGTCTAGGTGTAAGACCCAATCGTAGAGGACGTAAGAAGTCTGCGGAATTCAGGATTGAGTCTATACACCCAATCCTGAATTTGGGCAATCTGTTGGGTAGGAAGCTGCTATTGTCATCTTTGATTCAATAGCAGTATTTCACAGCGAGAGCTAGACCACAGACAAACTAACTGTTCGTCGTTTCACTAGAGGTTGTCACTTCACTGGGGATAGGCGATTGGGAAGCGGCATTGCCGCGATTGAGAGCTTCCTGCAACTTTGCCTCATCCTCTTTTGACAAAGACGTGCGCAGGACTTTGCCGCCAAAGGGAGCAATTTCCTCGATCACCTTGTCTGGTGTAGCTTGGCGCACTAGTGTAAAAATAGCCGAGCTACCAGGGGAGATAGTTTGTCCCAATTCTTTGATGAAGTTGTCATCAATGCCAATGTCGGTAAATTTGCCGGAAATTGCCCCCGCCACCAGACCCGCAGCCCAGCCCAAGAGAGGATTGAAGAACAATAGACCGATTAACAACCCCCAAAAGCCACCCCCAAGAGCTCCTTGGAGGGTTAGATCTTGGGTTTGGTTGATTTTAACCTTGCCCTCTTTGGTACGTACAACAACAGCAGCATCCTCCAGATCAATGAGGTGCTCCCGCTGCAGTTTTAATAACTGGATTAATACCTCATTCGCCTTGTACTCATCATCAAAGGCAATGACCACTAAGGTACTCATAACTTTAGATCTCCCGCAAATGTGGGTGATAGAACCGTTCTTACCCTAGCATTATCATTGGCGGGTTGCGACTGCGGTATGGTAGCTAAGGGGCAATGCTCGACCTTGCACCAATGCTTTCAGACGGTAGTTACGACCTTTTTTGCTGTAGGATAACAAGACCATGAGTACGCCACAAACCTACACGGTGACCATTCACGTGCGTCCCCTCAAGCCGGGAGACCCCCCCACACGGACGTACACAATTACTGTTCCCAGCGATCGCTACATCCTGCAATTCGCTGAAAGCCAAGGCCTTGAGCTACCCTTTTCCTGCCGCAATGGCGCCTGTACCACTTGCGCGGTGCGCATCCTCTCTGGCCAAGTGTATCAACCCGAAGCTATGGGGCTTTCCCCTGCCCTGCGAGCCAAAGGCTATGCCCTCCTGTGTGTTAGCTATGCCCGCTCCGACCTTGAGGTGGAAACCCAAGATGAGGACGAGGTTTATGAGCTGCAATTTGGTCGCTACTTTGGCAAGGGGCGAGTACAACTGGGCTTACCCCTCGATGAGGATTAGAGGAGGATTCAGTCTTTATGTCAGCTGTGAATTGTCCACTGCCGGAGCGCGAACGGCAGCGCTATCTAGAAATTGCCACGGAGGCAGCCTTGGCGGGGGGCGCTGTCCTGCAGCACTACTGGGGCAAACTAAGTGAGATTGAAGAGAAGGGACGCTCCGGTGACCTCGTCACAGTGGCCGATCGCCAGTCGGAAGCAGCAGTGCTCGATGTCATTGGTCGCCATTGCCCTGACCATGCCATTCTGGCGGAAGAGTCGGGTTTTTCAGGACTCCCAGAAACCCCCTTTCTCTGGGCAATTGATCCGTTAGACGGGACAACGAACTACGCCCATCAATACCCCTTTAGTGCAGTGTCGGTAGCTTTGCTAGTCGAGGGGGAACCCCATGTTGGCGTAGTCTATGATCCCTTTCACCGCGAACTCTTTCGCGCCGCCACTGGCCTTGGCGCTACTCGCGATCGCCAGCCGATTCGCGTTTCTAGTACCGCAGAACTAAGTCACAGCCTTTTGGTTACTGGTTTTGCCTACGATCGCCGCGAAACCGAGGACAACAACTACGCTGAATTTTGCTACCTGACCCATCTCAGCCAAGGGGTGCGGCGGGGGGGCGCAGCCGCCATTGACTTGGCTTACATTGCCTGTGGCCGCCTCGATGGCTATTGGGAACGGGGTCTTTCCCCTTGGGACTTGGCGGCTGGTGTGGTTCTTGTCCGCGAAGCTGGGGGTGTGGTGACTGCCTACGATCAGTCTCCATTTCACCTGACCTCCGGGCGTATTTTAGCGACGAATGGGTATCTCCATGCTGCTTTAAGTGAAGCACTTTTACGGGTGAAACCCTTGGGCTTTTCGTTTCTACCAGAGCTCACCTAGGCCTCTAGAGGCATTGCCTCAGCAAGACAAGTCCGCACCTGTAGGGTTTGATAGAAGTCTGCTTGCTGAAGCTCCACCTTAGACTGGGCGGCAAGGAACAGCAGTGCCCAAAAAACACCTACGGGATCGGGTTTGAGTTGCAGTAGGGCTTGGAAGTTGAACCATGTGCCTTCGGGGGCGATTTCTCCGAGGAGACTTTCCACTTCGCCGGCTATCTCCGTGAGGTTTTCTTGGTGAGCCAGTTGGGTAATTGCCTTGAGGGTCATAGGACGGCGACGACGGCGAGGTTGATGAGCTTGCAGTACCTTGGCGCGATTGCTTTGAGCCGCCATAGTTTTCAAGTGGACAATCAACTCCTCAAGGGTGACGCGGCGCCGTTGTT
Organism: Thermosynechococcus sp. M46_R2017_013; assembly: GCA_015296025.1. Taxonomy (GTDB): domain Bacteria; phylum Cyanobacteriota; class Cyanobacteriia; order Thermosynechococcales; family Thermosynechococcaceae; genus Thermosynechococcus. The sequence goes on along the minus strand of DVDZ01000083.1, from coordinate 6,711 downwards.
GGGGGGGAGCCACGGGGCGGCGATGCAAATGCTGCTCTAGGGCATAGGGTAAGACCATCCCGGACTGGGTTTCACTACTCTCTGACGGCTCCCTGAATTCTTCTGCGGCTGACGTAGGTTCAGCAACTGCAACTAGGCGATCGCTCTTCAGGAGTACCAGCATTGCAGCATATAAAAAGGCTTGCCCTGATTCACTGAGATTAGGTTCCCCCCGCCGTGCCAACTCTGCCAAACAGCGATCAAAAACATCAATCACTTGAATATCCCAAGGGTCAATTTCCCCCCGCTCGGCCAAGTCAATCAAAATGTCAATGGTGGTATCGGCAAAGGATTGGCTCATGGCTGGTTGCCCACGCTTGTTGTCTATCTTAGGGGGCTTGATAGCCCCTATCCAGAAAAGGCTCAGCAATGGGAATCGTAAAGTGGAATTCACTGCCGCGATCGCGCCCCGCCGATTCAGCCCAAATTTGCCCACCCAAATTGGTAATAATTTGGCGACAGATGGCTAAACCCAACCCCGTACCACCCGCAGAGCGCCGCAGTGCCCCTTCCTCCTGATAGAAGCGATCAAAAATCGTTTCCAAGCGATCTGGCTCAATACCACGCCCCGTGTCAGCAATGGTGACTTCCAATAGACCATCTGGACGAGGCTTGGCAGCAATAGAGACCTGACCGGACTGCCCAGTAAACTTACAGGCATTATCCAGCAACTTGGAGAGCACCTCCACCAACCACTCCCCATCTACTCGGATCAGGGGCAGTTCCTCAGGTAACACCGTGCGAATTGTTGGTAGTTGATCCTTCGAGGTGCGCAGACTACTGAGGGCCAGATCCACCAGTTCTTGGAGGGGCAGGGGTTCCGGTCGCCACTGTACCCGGCCACTTTCTAGCTGCGAGAGGGTAAGGAAGTCCTGAATCAGTTTCCGCATGCGTTCAGCATCGGCAAGAGCGGTACTCAACATCACCTGCCGCAGTTCTGGATCCATATCAGGTTCACTGGCCAGGCTTTCGAGGCAGACTTGAATCGTTGAAAGGGGCGTGCGCAGTTCATGCCCTGTAATTGCAATTAGATTGCTGCGGGTGCGATCTAAAGCTTCCAGTTGCGCATTGAGTTCCTCTAAATCTGCGTAGGCCTCCGCCTGAATTAGGGCAACCCCTACTTGGGTGGCGATCGCTTCTACTAACTCCGCATCCATATCGTGCCACGGCAGCGCTTTGCCTCGATGCAGTTCGACAATGCCCAAAAGCCGTCCTTGATAGAGGACAGGCGCTAGTAGAAGCGCTTTGACCCCGGCGGCATCCAGCGCCTTGAAACGGCTCGCTTCATAGTGGGGATCAGCCGCTACATCATCCACCTGAATAGCCTGTTGATGCGCCAGTGCCTGCTGGGTATAGGGGTGCTCACTCACGGGCCAGTACTGGTACTGCAAGGGGAGTAGGGTACCGCTAGTGTATTCATGCTCAATGCGCACCCGCGTATCGGTACTGCGGCAACGATAAATCAAACAGCGATCGCCCTTGAGGGCTTCCCCCAGTTCTGCCACCGCGCGAGTGAGAATTTCCGTAGGATTGAGGGAGTTGCGAATTGCTGTGGTAATTGCATTGGTGAGGCGTTCCTTGCGCTCTTGAATGGCAATTTGGCGATAGGCCTTGATTTGCTTGTACTGGCCTGCTTGGAGATAGGTCACTAGGCGATCAGCAAAGGGGGCAGGATCACTATTGCGCCCCTCCCCTTGGCGATAGGTCTCAACCCATGCCAGACCTTCCTTGAGTTTCTCCTTCAGTTCAGGGCGGTACTCACGGATACGGTTGAGGAGGATTTCAGCGGTTGTGGCTGCCACCTGCCGATCAAAGGTCCAAATACCCTCAAAGCGACGCGCCGCATCCATTGGCGGCAACACATCCAGGCGATTGGCGGGCGATCGCTGGATTTCGCGGCAGACTAAGCAAGTACTGTAATTTTTGCCCAAGACGGTCAAATGCCACTCTTGGCTGAGGGCATCGGCAGGATCAAAGGCAACCATTTCATAGTCCCCAGAGCAGTTCGTAAACTCGGTTTCGGGGGCAGCCAAGACATAAACATGATGGGACTTTGTGGCAATGCGCTGATAACGATGGGCTTCTTGGCGATAAAAGCGTTCCCGCTGAAAACAGGCAATAATGATCGGCGCATCCTCATTGGCCAAAACCTGATCCTCCATTGCGTGGGAGAGCGCCGTCAACGAGGTCTTGAAGTACACTTGCGATCGCAAGCGAGGCAATCGCGCCAACAACTCCTCAAGAACAGATGTGGCAATGATCCTGTTGGCCATGGAAGGGTGTGAATAAAAAGATGCCCTAGGTACCATTATCGGCAAATCCGCACCCCAGAACCTATTGAAATTCAGCTCAATCGGCTGCACTGGAGTGAATCAGCTACCTAATTTCTTAAACTTTTGTTAAAAATTTTGTTGATTGGCAGGGCTTATATGTAGTTTTCTATACTATATTTAAGCAATCCCCCAAAGATCGGCCTCTCTAGGGGCAGGGATCAACAAAATCCTCATAATTGCAAGGATGGCTTACGTTGTTCCCGCAAACCCTCCGTGGAAACACCCATGGCAAGAAGAGAGGGGTGTAGTAAGTTGGGTGTCAGAGACAAGGTGAGAAACAAACTGTGACTGCCCCTGTGTCCACTGTCCGAAGTGCTGGTTATCGTCATTACGATCCAGAGGCGATCGCCCGCTACTACTGGCGACACCCTTGGCAAGTCATTTGGCGGTTTTTGAACATTTCAGTATCTTTCTTAACATTTTGGCTGCTGTTGCAGTGGGACAAGTGGCTAGGTCAACAGGAAAGTCAGCGTCCCCTGCGGGCAATGCAACTGCGCAAACTCCTAATTCGTTTAGGCCCAACCTTTATCAAAGTGGGTCAGGCCCTTTCCACCCGTCCCGATCTCATTGCCCCCGCCTACCTCGAAGAACTCACGCTCCTTCAGGACAAACTGCCCCCCTTTGCCAATGATATTGCCATTGCCATCATTGAGCGAGATCTGCACTTAAACTTGGGAGATATTTTTGCCGAATTCTCACCCCAACCGGTGGCCGCCGCCAGTCTTGGTCAAGTCTATCGAGCTAAACTGCACAGTGGCGAGGAGGTGGCCGTCAAGGTACAGCGCCCCAATCTCTTGCCCGTGATTACCCGTGATCTATTTTTAATCCGCCTTTTGGTGCAGTGGGTTAAACCTTGGCTTCCCATTAACCTCTGCTACGATCTGCGGGACATTGTTGATGAATTTGGCCGTAAGCTCTACGAGGAAATTGACTACCTCAACGAAGGGCGCAATGCTGAGAAATTTGCCGCTAACTTTCGCGATGATCCCACGGTCAAGGTACCGAAAATCTACTGGGAGTACACCAGTGAGCACGTGCTAACCTTGGAATGGATTCACGGCATTAAGCTCACCCGTACTGATTGCATGGTGGCGGCGGGCGTCAATCCCGATGAGCTAATTCGCATTGGCGTCATTTCAGGTCTGCGGCAACTGTTAGAATTTGGCTTTTTCCATGCGGATCCACATCCGGGGAACCTCTTTGCCATGCCAGATGGGCGGATGGCCTATATTGACTTCGGCATGATGGATCAACTGGAGGAGAGTACTAAGGAATCCCTTGTAGATGCTGTTGTGCATTTGGTGAATAAGGACTATCAAGCTTTGGCAGCGGACTTTGTCAAACTGGGCTTCCTCACTCCGGAAACAGATATGACGCCGATTATCCCTGCCCTTGAGTCAGTTTTTGAGGAGGTGATTGGCTCCAGTGTCCGCGAATTCAACTTCAAGGTCATCACCGATCGCTTCTCTGAGTTGATGTATGCCTACCCCTTCCGTGTTCCTGCCAAGTTTGCCTGATCATTCGCTCCCTTGTCACTCAAGAGGGCATTGCACTGTGCCTCAATCCCAACTTCCGGATTGTTGATGTCAGCTATCCCTATGTGGCACGGCGTCTGCTCCAAGGAGAATCGCCGCAACTGCGGCGACGGTTGTTGGATGTCCTTTTCAAAGATGGGCGTCTTCAGTGGCAACGACTGGAAAATCTGATTACAATTGCCCGCCAAGATCAGCACTTTAACCTAGCGCCAACGGCAACACTAGGCTTGCAGTATCTCTTTTCGGAGGAGGGACAGTACCTGCGACGACAAATTGTGCTAGCGTTAACCGAAGATGACCGTCTCCACACCGAAGAGGTGCAACGCCTTTGGAATTTGATCAAGTCCGATCTGCGACCCCTCTTCTTGATTGATGTGGCATGGGAAGCCCTCAAGGCCTCTGTGTCCCACACCCTAGGTAAAGAAGAAGAAAGCAATTCTTTGGCGGTGGCCAGTTAAGGCTGGAAAACGGTTGTCAACGGTCCCTGAGTGTTTAAGAAGGATTAGGTATCCCGTGTTTGATCCACCAATTGTCTTGCTATTAGCCGGTATTTTTATGGGGTTGACCAGTGGTAAAGCATTTACAGCCACCCTCCAGCAGAGTGTCCAAGAATGGAACCGCAGTCGCTCCACTCGCGTTTTAAGTCAATTGCGTGGTTTCCAGCTTCAGTTGCCCTACTTGGGCATTTCCATGGGCATCTGGCTGTTCCTGATGGCGGGATTGTGGACTTACGGTTTCAGCGCCGGCGTGAGTATGGTGATTGCCTTTGTGCTGACGATTGCCACTGCCCTTCTAGTGTGGTATCAACTGGGGAAAGTGCTGACTATTTTAAGTACGGCTGGCTCCCGTGCCTTGGATCTTGATGCCCTTGAGGCCAAGGAATAGTTCTTTATAACCTCCCAAGGAGGCGTTGTGGATTTACTCGCCCAGCTAGATGAACTGATTGCCAACGCCCCTGATCCTGCCACTGGGGCGGCGGTACAGGCGATCGCCCCTCTTCTTTACGAGGAAGCCCAGCGCTACGGCCAAACTGTTTACTACATTCTACAAACCCGCGATGGTCAGTGCAGGTGACTACTCTTGAGGAACAGCACCCTCCCCATCGGCAAAAAAACGTTATCCACGCCTACGGCAGCAGGGCCATGGCTGAGGGCGCCTGCGATGAACAAGTGATTCCAGTGCCAATGCCAATTATTCCCCTTTTGTTTCAACTGTTGGCCGCAGAGCCAGTGGATAGTCTGATGATCCTTGAGGCAGATGGTGAGCGGGGCTGGGAAGTGGGGCGGGAATGGTTGTTGGCGCAAGTGCGCTCAATCCTCAGTGCCCCCCCAGATATGGCCTAGGACGGAAGCCGCTCACCGCGAATGGCCAAGTCTAATAGTTGCATTGGGTGGTAAATGGGCACTGGGCTACTCTGCTCTCGGAGATATTGCCGTAATTGCAGGGTGCAGCCCACATTGGCTGAGACAATGACATCGGGGCGAGTATGGAGAAGGTTGCGCACCTTCTGGCGCCCCAATTCCGCTGCTACTTCTGGCTGGAGAATGTTGTAAATCCCTGCACTGCCACAGCACAGTGCCGCATCGAGCGGTTCGTGCAGTTGCACTTGGGGAATTTGCCGCAGAAGTTGTCGCGGTTCAAGGCGAATTTTTTGGCCGTGGAGCATGTGACAGGCGTCTTGATAGACCAAGCGCAGGGGGCGATCGCTCAGAGGATGGAGTGGTGTCACCAAGCCCTGTTTGGCCAAAAAGACCTGTACATCCTCCACCTTTTGCCTAAAGTCATGGGCGCGATGATCAGCCGCCAAAAGACGGTGGTACTCCTTGAGGGTATGACCACAGCCAGAGGCATTGATCAAAACTGCCTCCACATCTGCGGCAGTAAAACAATCTATCATTTGGCGAGCAAGGGTTTGCGCCTGATCCTCCTCCCCTTGGTGATGGGGGAGAGCACCGCAGCAGCCCTGTTGGGTTGGTAATACTACCTCAAAGCCATTGGCACTTAAAACGGCAATTGTGGCTTCATTCACTTCAGGCAAAAAGAGCCGTTGCACACAGCCGAGAATGACCCCCACCCGTCCGCGTTTTTTTCCTTGGGCCGGCACTACTTCAGGAAAGCGATCTCGAAATGTTTTTAGCGAAAGGAGGGCAGCATTTGATACATGGCTGCCAGAGATTTGGGGAGCAGGCGCTTGAGGAGTCCCAGTTGCTTTTCGAGGTTGGCCAAGCCTAGTTTTTGGTAGAGCCAGAGCGGCCAGAGGAGGGCGCGTAACCGCTGGGGGTAGGGCAGTGTTTGGAAAATAAACCAGCGCAGGAGGCGATCGCCCACAGGACGCTGATAATGGCGCTGTACTTGGACACGGGTAGCAGCAATCAACTTATCGTATTCAACCCCCGACGGACAGGTGGTGACACAGGCCAAGCAACCCAAGCAGGAATCAAAGTGTTGCACCGCCTCCGCAAGTTGGACTCGCCCCTCATTGATGGCATCCATTAGGTAAATACGGCCACGGGGGGAGTCCATTTCAGTGCCCAGTACTCGATAACTAGGACAGGTGGAAAGGCAAAACCCGCAGTGGACACAGGCATCAATGAGTTGGGGATCAGGCGGATGAGCCACAGGATCAGTTGCAGTCATTCGTGAGTATTAAAACCTGCCTAAAGGTTGCCGACAAAAACGCCAGTGCTAAAGACACCCGTTGCATCCAATTGTTGCTTAAGATTCCGCATCAATTCAAGGGCATTGCCGCGATAGTCCCAAGGATCCAGTTGCTGCTTCAGGCTCAGGGGGTGCCGCCAAGACGG
>DVDZ01000163.1 GCA_015296025.1 Thermosynechococcus sp. M46_R2017_013 | reverse complement strand
TGCCACCTCTCGCTGCTATTGTACAACATTAACCCCTTTATCCGCACTTGCTTTCTCATTGGTCCTTTTTTAAGTCTGATGACTGGCATTTCCCTGACAGTGGCTACGTTTGGTGAATATCTCTTTTATGCTCTGCCCTACACACTGTTGATGATCGCCACCTTTAGCTGGGCGACAGAAGGGCGGTATTTTTCTATCTGGGGTGAAGTTTATGAGGTAACCTTTGCCTTTCCGGGGATGGTGCAACTCATTAAAATCCTGCGCAATCCCTTCGGCAAAATTGGCAGTATTGTCACCAACAAGGGCACCCTCTCCCATCGGAAGCGGTTGAATTTACGCTATACATGGCCACTAGCGGCATTTGTGATTGCGGTGGGGGTAGGAGTCTTTATCCGCTATGGGGGCTACTGGCTCCATATCTGGCCGCCAATGGAGTATGAACGGGCGGGTTTAGAGTTGATGTTGGCTTGGACTCTCTACAACGCCTTTATTGCCTTGATTGCGGTTTTGTCTTCCATTGATCAGCCCACCCGTCGTCAGAGCGATCGCTTCCCTGTTTGTACTGTGTGTCGCTTTCAACTGGGGAATCAGACCTACTGGGGCTATACCCGTGATGTGTCAGAGACCGGTGCTGCCTTATTGCTGACCGCAGGGTGTTTTATCGCAGCCCAAAGAGATACCGTCGGCAGCCTAACCTTTTTGGAACAGGACTTTAGCGTGACCGCAACTGTGGTTCGTACCCGTCCCGAACAGGAGCAGTGCTGTGTTTACCTGCAGTTTCTGGAGGTGAGTGATGAAGCCCAGCAACGTCTCATACAGCTCCTCTACGGCAGTCTCACTTGGTGGCACAGACCGAAAGCCCCCAATGGTATAGATGCCTTTTTGCCAATGTTGATTCGTTTATTTGACTTTCGATCCCTCTTTAGCCTCTACAGCAATAACTGACCGATAGGCTCACGGCTCAAAAATTCGCTTTAGGCGACAACAAAAGTTCGGCAATATGAAAGACGTTAACGCATCCTCTCGACAGAGGATAAGGGTTGGACTGTATCCCTCTGATGATCTAACCCCTGATTTGCTGCAACTGGCTCAAGTAGTGCTTCGCAGTCTTGGCCATGCCGTTGTAACAGCTTGGCTTTGCCGAACTGATCCCTCAGAGGAATGCCTTTATTTGTCTGCCTACTGGTGTATCAATGAAACCAATAACCTAGTCTTGTCATCCGCTCAAAGTGACTAAAGAGGAGTGGTTCCTCGGTGGTAACTTTTGACATTTGCAGTACCTTGTTGCGACTCAGCTTGGTGAACTTGTACGGGACTATTGGCTTAAAGCAGGCCGCGATAGCGAATGAACGTCAGCACTGCTGCCCACGACCCCAAGGCCACCTTAAGGGCAATGAGAATATTTAGCCAAGGAATCCAACCACCACTGAGGAGCGTGCCAAACTGACCGGCAGGTAAGGCCACTCCTATCAATAGGCTGGCACCGCAGAGAATGAAAACAATCACAGAGATTTTTTCCCATGTGGCGGCATGGAAACGCCGATAAATACTCTCTAGCCACTCTGGAGCTGAAGTAATGGCCACAAGGCCCATTGCCGTCCCGCCAGCGACGCCAGCAGCAAATCCGCCCCCCGGACTCAGGTGCCCCCGCAAGGCCAATTCAAGACATACAAGGGAGCAAATGGTGGCGCCAAATCTTGCCAAAACAATCGAAGGTTGATCATTAAAGCGGCTAACGTGGCCAAGGGGTTTTTCGTTGCTGAGCAAATACTGTGCCCCCATGATGGCAAGGGTGAATACCACCACTTCAAAAATGGTGTCGTACAAGCGATTGCGCAAGATCACGGCAGTAACGGCATTGGGAATCGCACTTTGGTGAACAAGGGTTTCGACAATGGGAATCCTCGCTACTACAGGTGGGGTGGGGATCATCAGCATTTTTACCAGCAGCAGCACTGCCGCAATCCCATAAAGCCAAATCATGCCCTTGACTCCTTTTCACCAGGCAAAGGGTAATACATGAGTTCTGTGAGATGGGTGAGGTGGGGTTTGAGGATGGTATACAGGCGTGGAACACGGGTCATCGTTAATAATCGAGTGGTTTCTTCCGCACATAGGGCGTGAATCTCGCGATCGCGGAGCGCTATTTTGAGTTGCTCAAACGTAGGATAAATGATTAATTCAACACGCAAATGATAGGGGGCAACAGCCTCACGAATGGCTTCCAGTAAATGATCCAAGCTATCGGTAGAGAGTGCTGAAGCTAGGATGCCCAACCGCAACACAAGGGACGAGCGTACGGCAACTGCGTAGAGCATAATTGAGAGCATGGTTCCCACAAGGGCCTCGGTCAATGCCACATCAGCAGCGCCCAGAATTGCATAGATCAAGGCGGCTACAGCACCCACAATGCCACGAATGACTAAGACATGGTAGGGATTGTCCTGAAATACCAACATTAAGGCGGTAAGCGGTAGGAGTGCTGTTACCCCAATCATCCAGCTATCCATCACTGTCCTCTCCTTGGGAGCAGTAGGCCAGCACATAGCCCAAAATGGTGTTCCAAAGGGCAAGGGAAATGAGCGCTAAGACGAGAAGCGGCCATTCGCGGGGAATGCGCAGTAACACGCCGATCATAATGGCCATCGAACCCAAGGTATCTGAGACTGACAAAAAATGCAGTTTATACAGGGGCGATCGCCGACCCACCAGTGGCCACGTTCCCCACAACCAAAGAAACAGGCCAAAGCTGATGCAGGCATTACTAAGCCACTGTAGGATCACTTTACCCCCTCCCTAAAGGTTGGCGACATCCCGCAGTCGCCGCAGAATCTGCGCGAGGAGCATCAGGCACCATTGCCCACACTGAGAATGATGATGCCCACAATGCCAATCATCCAATCATCCCGCTGTACCGACACCAGCAAGATCATAATTGCTGCTTTTGTGGCAATACTGGCAAAAGCCAACATCTTCGACCAGATGTGCTCCCCTTTCCAAGCGGCATAGAGGGGAATGCCTAGAATCAACAGCATAATGACTAAAAAGGCCGTCATTTTTCGGGTCTGCGCTCCACGAGTTGATGTACTTCAAACCAGCCCTCCTCGTTGTAGTGCAGTACAATTGTCTTCGGCGTGAAGGTGATCGTAAAAATATCCAGAAAAATCAACCCAGGGGCACGAGTAGGGTCAACGGGTTCACGGATAATTGCTTCATGGCGATGGGGACGCACGATCATTTCAATGGCTTCAATATAAGCACGGGGAACAGCCATCACCACTTTCCCTAGGGTACTCAACCACTGCCGGAGTGTTGCCACACCCCCCCGCCCTTGAGGCAGCAAGAGCGAAACAAGAATACCAATCGCTAGATTGACCAAACCAAAGTCCGCCGTCAGCAGCAGCCAAATCGTCAGGCGCAGGGCAAAGTTCAAATAATTCATAGGGCTAATCCCATCAAGCCAAGTAACAGTAACAGCATTACCCCTAGAAGATGCTCTAGGCGCTCCCAAGCCCCCCGCCAAGGGGATTCCCAGCGGGAGACCCCCAAGGCCACCAGACCACACCCCACCAAGGGCAGCAAAAAAGCGCGTAACAAACTCATGCCACTACTGTAGGCTTCCATGTAGCCGGCATTGGCAAGAAATAGCCCCCCCAAGAGCACCATTGTGGCGGCACTATAACCCACGGGCATAAGGGTCTTGCTAGAATGGCGAGGCAAAAAGAGGAATTTGCTGTAAATTGTGGCGGTTAAAAAGCCAGTGCCATAGAGCAGTCCCTGCTGCCACGGATCAAGGTAACTCAGGGTCAAGACCTTAGCGGGAAATCCAGCAAGGAAGGGCACACCGACAATGCCATAACCGGCAATCATCAGGGCGATCGCCACTGGGCGCGGCAGACCCTCTTGGCGCAATTCACTAAGACGATAGTGACGCAGTTCCCCCACACTCAAAAAAAGACTGGCCTTTGCTAAACCGTGCATAAGGGCATACAAACCTGCCGCTGCTGGGGCAATGATCACCCATCCCAGTTGGCCAAGGGTACTAAAGCTAAGCATCCGTCGTACATCATCGGCCACCAAGGCAAACACCGATCCAAAAAAGATCGAGGCAAAGGCAAAAAGCCGCACAATGTCGGCAATGTCGCTATACAGGAGACTGAGGCGGGTCAGACTAAAAACCCCAGCATTTTCGACAATGCCGGCCAGGAGAGCAGCAACAATAGGAGCAGCAACAACATTGGTTTGGGGCAACCAAAGCCCACTGACGAAAATGGCGCCCTTTGCCAACAATGCCATCAAAATCATAGCCACAGCTTCTGGCGGTGCCGGCATCAGTGCACTAAAAGCAAAGGTATGGTTTGTCTGATAAACAAGAGCTACCCCTATGAGATAGAAGAGCATAGCCACATTGCTCACCATCAGGTAGCGCAGGGCAATCCAAAGAGAGCGATCGCTGGGGGGATAGGCAATCAATAAAAAGACGACAATCCCCAGCACCTCAATATTGACATAGAGACTGAGGAAATCCGCCGCAATAAAGACGGTGTTGGCACAGCCGTGGAGCAGACACAGCAAAACATAGAAGAACGCCCTATAGCCCTCCTGCCACGTGTGTAACAGTGCTGCCAAAATGACAAGGGCATTGGTGACAATAAAGTAGCCACTGAGGGGGTCAATCCTTAAGGAAATGCCAAAGCTATCCAGAAGGACAAAGGAAGTGTTGACTTGGTGGATGATAATGCCTAAGCCAACACAGAGGGAAACCAAGGCGATCGCCAGTGTTAGGCTCCGCGCCAAGGGGGGCAGTAGATAAAGCATTAAGCCGGCCACAAATGGCAACAAAATCCAAGCGATCGCCAGCGCCGTCATTGCCACTTCCTACAGATACTTTTGATCAATTTCTGGAGTTTCCAAAGTTGGGTTATCCCGCGCTAGCTTCATTGCCGCCACCAGCATTAGCGTTTGAATTGAAAGACCAATCACGATTGCTGTTAAAATCACCGCTTGGGGCACCGGATCCGCATAGGCAGTATCAAAGCTCCCCCCACGGGCAATGGGTGTGACAAGGCCACTGTGGGTAGCAATGACCACAAACAAAGCCACCACTCCGGTGCTCATGACATCCATCGTCACAATTTTCATGAGTAGATTTTTCTTGACAATCGTTGCTAGAAACCCGACGAGGATAGTGACAAAAACACTTGCTTCCAAGAAAATCATGACGCCCAACCCGCAGACACCTTGATATTTAGAACAGACTTTAACATTCCATCCTTCCTTTAGGCTTCAGTTTTTGCGGTAGAACTGCACCGCCGTAGCCAACGGTGGGGAACCTGATGGCATCCTTAAGCACGTTAAACCCCATCTTAACTTTATTTAGATCAATGTCATTTTTCAGTTAAATAGGTTTTTGTCAATAGTTGTGCCGTGAATTTTATAATTTAGAAAAATACTTAACAATTTGCAACATTTAACAAATAGGTATATATTCTTACTCAGACACTTTCAAATACTTGAACAGATTACTGGACTCGTCCCTTGGGGGGTTGTCTGATGAACGTCCAATTTCCTTGGCTGACTGTACTGACGCTGCTGCCTTTAGCGGCAGCCTTTTTGATTCCCGTGTTGCCCGACCGCGAGGGGAAGACAGTCCGCTGGTATGCCCTAGCGATCGCACTCCTCGAATTTGGCCTTTCGGCAATGGTTTTCTGGCAACACTACGATGCCCAATCTGCCCAGATGCAAATGGCAGAACTTGTGCCTTGGCTCCCGCAAATTGGCCTGAACTGGTCCTTAGCGGTTGATGGCCTTGCCGTCCCCCTGATCTTACTGACGGGTCTGGTGAATACAGTGGCAATCTTTGCAGCTTGGCAAGTGAAGCAAAAGCCGCGTTTATTTTATTTCCTGATGCTGGCACTCTACAGCGCTCAAATTGGGGTCTTTGCCGCTCAAGACCTCATCCTCTTCTTCCTGATTTGGGAGCTGGAACTGGTACCTGTCTATCTGCTGATTTCTATCTGGGGCGGTAGCAAACGCCAATACGCCGCAACCAAATTCATTCTCTACACTGCCGTTGGTTCTCTCTTTATCCTCATTGCTGGCCTAGCGATGGCCTTCTCTGGCGGTGACTTTACCCTCAGCATGGCGGCTTTAGGCCTCAAGGACTATCCCTTGGCGCTGGAACTCCTTGCCTATGGTGGCTTCCTGATTGCCTTTGGTGTCAAACTGCCGATTTTTCCCCTACACACTTGGTTGCCCGATGCCCATGGTGAAGCTTCTGCTCCAGTCTCCATGGTGTTGGCGGGAGTGCTTTTGAAAATGGGGGGCTATGGTCTAATTCGCTTCAACCTGCAAATGCTCCCCGATGCCCACATCTACTTTGCCCCTGTCCTCGTTGCCCTTGGCGTGGTGAATATTGTCTATGGTGCCCTGACTGCCTTTGGCCAAGAAAATCTAAAACGGCGACTGGCCTATTCCTCAATTTCCCACATGGGTTTTGTGCTGCTGGGGATTGGTGCCCTCAATGGCATTGGCCTCAATGGAGCCATGCTCCAAATGCTTTCCCACGGTTTGATTGCGGCTGCCCTCTTCTTCTTGGCAGGAGTTACCTACGATCGCACCCACACCTTGGCTATGGAAAAAATGAGCGGTATTGCCCAATCCATGCCGAAAACCTTTGCCCTCTTTACCGCTGCCGCCATGGCCTCCTTGGCACTGCCAGGTATGAGTGGTTTTGCCAGTGAACTCACTGTCTTTTTGGGGTTGACCAACAGCGATGCCTACTCCACCACCTTCAAAGTGGGGGTGATGTTCCTAGCAGCGGTGGGGGTAATTATCACGCCCGTCTATCTGCTCTCGATGGTGCGCCGTGTCTTTACGGGCAAACAAGCGGGCGATATATTTGACAAACTACTTTTGGATATCAATCCCCGTGAAACTTTTATTGCCCTCTCCCTCCTGTTACCGATTATTGCGGTGGGGATGTATCCCAAACTAGCTACCCAGACCTATGACGTGACAACAACGGCAGTCGCCACTCACGTCCATGCTGCCCTCCCCGCAGTTGCGCAACACCATCTGCCCCTCTATGCTCAATTAACGCAATCTGCTCCCAGTTTGCTGAGTGAGGCAGCAGTTGCCAACAGTACCCTGTAGGGTCATGGGGATGCACGTTTGCCAACTGGCAGGTCAAGGGATTCATTGCTAGAGTAGAGTAACGGCATTCCTGCCCTTGGGCAGATTGCACACAACCCTTTTCCCAAAGATAGTATGTGCTTAGCACTGTGAAAACTAGGGTAGAAGAGTACTCAATCTCTTCTTTTGTCTCCATCCCCTAGAAAAGGGCTGTAAACTGAATACGGTGATTCAATAAAGGCTCTATGAGTAATCTTGAGAAACAAATTGAACAAGCTCGCGAGGAAGCCCATCAAATCTGTGATACCAAAGGGGCAACCTCTGGACAGTGCGCTGCCGCTTGGGACGCCCTCGAGGAACTACAGGCAGAAGCTGCCCACCAACGCGCTGAACAACAAGATCACAAATCCTCCTTTCAGCAGTACTGTGAGGATAACCCTGATGCTGCTGAGTGTCGCATTTACGACGACTAAGGGTTGAGGGTGTGGGTCGCTGGCAACAGTTGTGGGATCAATTTGCCGCAGCGACGGGTCAGCGGCTCCATGATGGCCAAGCCCTTTCAGTGGGGGGCGGCAGTATTAACACCACCTATGTGTGGCAACATCCGCAGCAAACGCTTTTTATCAAATTTAATCGCCCTGAACGGCAATCTATGTTTGCTGCGGAGGCCAATGCCTTGCAGGCGATCGCCAAGGTTCAGGCAATTCGTGTTCCTCTACCCCTGTTGTGGGGAAGTGTGGAGGACGCCAGTTTTTTAATTTTAGAATACTTGCCTCTGACCAGTTCAGGGGATTGGTGGCAAATGGGGGCACAGCTGGCGCGGTTGCATCTCAAGGGCACCGGCGATCGCTACGGCTGGCCAGAAAATAACACCATTGGTGCTACCCCCCAAATCAATCCTTGGTCAGACAACTGGGGTGAATTTTTCTGTGATGCTCGGCTGCGTTATCAGTTTGATTTAGCTCGCCGTCGAGGTGGGCACTTTCCCAAAGCTGAAAAGTTACTGGCAGCCATTCCAAAACTCCTGAATCATGAGCCAACCCCTACCCTAGTCCACGGCGATCTCTGGTCGGGGAATGCTGCCTTTTGCCGCACAGGGGAACCTGTGATTTTCGATCCCGCCAGTTACTATGGCGATCGCGAAGTGGACTTAGCAATGAGTGAACTCTTTGGGGGGTTTCCTGATGCCTTTTATCAGGGCTATAACGCCACGTATCCCCTACCCGCCGCCTATGCACAACGGAAAACCATTTACAACCTGTACCACATTCTCAATCACTTTAATCTTTTTGGCGGCAGTTATGCTGCCCAAGCCCAACACATGATTGACATGATTGAGCAGATCCTCTGATTGCCCTGAGCAGCAATGTCCCAGATCATTGCCGTGGAACAGAACACTTGCCAGAGCACTCTAGGATCAAACAGTGACCGTTAGCCTCACATCGCTGTAGTATCGTGGAGTGCATGACTTCATATTTTTGAGTGTTTGCGAGATTCCTTCCTATGTCCGATGGCAAAGTGCCACCCACAAATGCTTCTGCCCCTGAATCAGTGACAGCCAAGCCCCAGAAGGCCACAGAACCCTGGTGGTTGGAAATGGCCAAAACCCTAGGATTAGCAGCTGTCCTTGCCATTGGTATTCGCACATTTGTGGCAGAGGCACGCTATATCCCCACCGGTTCGATGGAAGAAACCCTGCTGATTAACGATCGCCTGATTATTGAAAAAATCAGTTACTATTTTCACCCCCCCCACCGTGGCGACATTATTGTTTTTAATCCAACCCCAACGCTTCAGCAGGCGGGCTTTCACGATGCCTTTATCAAACGGGTAGTGGGCTTACCCGGCGATCGCGTGGAGCTGCGTCAAGGGCGAGTCTATATTAACAATCAACCCCTGCTTGAACCCTATCTTGCGCCTTCATCTTTTACATCGGTGGATACCTGTGCTGGCATACAGCCCTATTTGGCACAACCGCAGGTCATTCCCGCCAATAGTTACTTGGTTTTGGGAGATAACCGCAATAACAGCTTTGATGGCCGCTGCTGGGGCGTGGTGCCGCGCAATTACATTATTGGTCGTGCGGCGATTCGCTTTTGGCCCCCCGATCGCTGGGGACTAATTACAAATCCCAAGGAACCGCAACAGTGAGGCAAATGCTTCGCACTGAGGTACTTGTGGTTGGCGGTGGTACAGGGGGGGTAGCTGCTGCCTTAACAGCGGCTCGTGCGGGTGCGCAAACGGTGCTAGTCAGTGAAACCCCTTGGTTAGGGGGCATGCTCACGAGTGCTGGAGTGGCCGCGCCCGATGGCAATGAACTCATGGCTTGGCAAACAGGACTGTGGGGCGAGTTTCTACGGGCGATCGCTCAGCGACAGCCGGGGGGGCTAGATCATGCTTGGGTTAGTTTCTTTACCTTTGAGCCAAAGGTTGCCGCTGACCTCTTTGCCGAGTGGATCAAAGCAACCCCTAACCTGACGTGGATTGGCGGCGATCTTCCCCAAGCGGTTTTGCGCCAAGGCGATCGCGTCTTTGGTGTAGAATTTACCAGCCTCACTATCTATGCCCAAATCACCATTGACGCCACAGAACTGGGGGATCTCCTTGCCTTGGGGGAAATTCCCTATCGTTGGGGGTGGGAGTGGCAGGCAGAAACCCAAGAACCGTCCGCACCTCCAGCCCCCACACCTGTGACTCAAACCTATCCCGTTCAAGCCCCCACATGGATTGTGGTGTTGCAGGACTATGGTGAGGGAGCCACTGCCCCGGAGATTCCCCCTTCCCCTCTCTGGGATGAGCACAAATTTAGTGGTGCTTGGGCAGGGTATGACCCCCAGCACTTTCTTAACTATGGCCGCCTGCCAAGAAATCGCTTTATGCTTAACTGGCCGCAGCAAGGAAATGACTATGGAGTGGGTCTAGAGCGCCTAGTTGGCTCTCCCGAAGCTCGACAGGCCTTTTGTCAAGAGGCGCGCTGGCATGCTCAGGATTTTGCCTGCTACATCCAACGCCACCTTGGCCGCCGCTATGGCCTAGCGGAGGATACCTTTCCCCGATTCCCCGGCAGCTTGGGGGGTGGTGCCTATGCTCTTCATCCCTACTACCGTGAAAGTCGCCGTCTGATCGGCCTCACCACGATTCAAGAGCAGGATATTCTCCCCAATGCCCCAGCCCCCCTTGATGCTCAAGGTCACTACACCGGCATTGCTATTGGCAACTACCCGAACGATCACCACTATCCAGGGATGGAACTTCCCCTGATGCCTAAGTCTATCCGTTGGGGCGGTCGCTGGACAGGGACGCCCTTTGTAATTCCCTATACATCCTTAATTCCCCAGGGAGTAGAAGGCTTTTTAGTTGCAGAGAAAAATATCTCCGTAACCCACATTGCCAATGGTGCCACCCGCTTGCAACCTCTGGTCATGGGCATTGGACAGGGGGCAGGGTGGTTAGCTGCCACAGCCATTCGCCAAGGGAAATCTTTACACCAACTGGTGGGTGCCCTTGACCTGAAGCCCCTCATTCAGGAGTGCCGACAGGCAATTTTTCCCTTCTTTAACCTGCCGCCGCAACATCCGCAATGGGAAGCTTGGCAACTTCAGACATTGAATACCTTTGATCCTACAGTTCCTCTACTGCCAGAGGTGGCGATCGCCCAACCAACACCGATGACTGTGACCGCAGGAATGCAAACTATCAGGGGCGAATTCGTGAAATCAGGGGAGCAGGCCTATCAACTGCGCACAGATCAGCGGTTGTGGCCTTTGGTGACGCTCCACCCCACTGTCAACGATCGCCTGCAAACCTACAGAGATGGGCAGCTAATCACGGTTACAGGTTTTATGAACCCTTATGCCCCCTGGATTCGGGTAGAGCATGTGGTCTAAGTTGGGCAGCTCAGTTCCCCAAGGCGTTGATTGAGGCATAGATTCTCGCTGTAGTCCACGGGAACATCAATAACGCTAGGACAGACTGCGCTAAAGCTGTTTTAGCGTTGGCAGAATAACGATGCCTGATGCCCCCATCACTTAGCGTAGGTTATGGATTAACTTCTGCGGCTTGACGGGAAAACTCTCATCCTGCCCCTATTGGCGGTCGCCTGCACAATGCCCTGACGCAGTTGTCATGCATAGGGGGTGGGCTTGTCGGGGTACGCCTTCATTTTCAAGGCATTTCATAATTCAGCCGAAAGTTATCCTGCTGCCAGATTAGAGATCACCTTGGCTAGGTCAATGTCCTTTTGGGTAATCCCGCCAGCCTCATGGGTAGTGAGGCAAACTGTTACCCGATTCCAAGAAATCGCTAAATCAGGGTGATGTCCCGCCTGTTCAGCAGGATCCACAAGGCGATTGACAAAAGCAATAGAACCTAAGAAGTCTTTGCAGGTGAAGGTTTGCTCAAGGCGATCGCCCACGAATTTCCAGCCGGGTAAGCTAGCGAGCTGTGCCTCAATCTCGGCTTGAGATAATCGCTCTGCCATGGTTTTTCTCCAATCCCTGAGTTCTAGGGTAGCAAAGCCAACTTACCAACTGGCCTTGACCACTCCCGGCAGTAACCCTTGATGTGCCATTTCCCGCAGGGCGTTGCGGCAGAGGCCAAAATCACGATAATAACCCCGTGGGCGACCCGTCAGCCAGCAACGATTCCGCAGCCGTGAAGGGGCACTGTTGCGGGGCAACTGTTGCAGTTGACGATGGATGCTCATGATCTCTTCTTGGGTTTCGGCCTTGGCCAGTTGGGCTTTGAGTTCTTGGCGTTTACTGGCGTATTTAGCAACAAGCCGTTGCCGCTTTTTCTCCCGTTCGATCATGCTTTTTTTGGCCATGGGGGTGTGCTTGTCCTCGACAATCGTGAATTTGGTATCCTATATCGTATCAAAGAGCGATTTGCCGCTGCAACTGTTGATCCTTGCGGGGTGTTTCTGTGTCCTTACATTTGTACAACACACTGTCTCGCCGCCTTGAACCCTTTTCCGCCCTGCACCCAGAGCGGGTGACCATCTATGCCTGTGGTGTTACGGTGTATGACTACTGCCATTTGGGACACGCCCGCTCCTACGTGGTTTGGGATGTACTGCGCCGCTATCTCACGTTCTTGGGCTACTCTGTGTACTACGTCCAGAACTTTACCGATGTTGACGACAAAATTATTCGGCGTGCCCTTGAACAGGGAGAAACAATGGCGGCAGTTAGCGATCGCTACATTGCGGCCTACCACGAGGATATGGCTCGCCTGAACATTTTGCCAGCCAATGTCTATCCCCGTGCCACAGCGGCCATTCCGGCCATCCTAGACCTCATCCAAAGTCTCATTGAGCGCGGCTATGCCTATGTGGTGGATGCAGATGTGTACTATGCAGTGGAGCGGTTTCCCACCTACGGTAAGCTCTCTGGACGCCAACTTTCTCAATTGGTCGCCGGTGCCAGTGGTCGGGTTGAGGAAGCGGAAGAGCAGCGCAAACATCACCCCCTAGATTTTGCTCTTTGGAAAGCTGCCAAAGCAGAAGAAACCCAAGTGTACGAACCGTGGGCAGCGCTTGGGGCAAAGGACGCCCCGGTTGGCACATTGAATGCTCAGCCATGGTGCGACAGGTCTTGGGGCCAACCATTGACATTCATTGCGGTGGCATGGATTTAATTTTCCCTCACC
>DVDZ01000066.1 GCA_015296025.1 Thermosynechococcus sp. M46_R2017_013 | reverse complement strand
ATGCAATATTTTGTGCGTAGATATCACCAACCCAAATTTCATTAGGAAAATGACTGATTCCCTGACGGATAAAACGTTCCCGATAATTAACCCAATGGTCTAAAAAAACAACGACATATTTACCAATATCACGAGCCTGACCAATTGCTTGCCATTCTAAGTCAGATGCCCAACTTGTGCCACAAAGACACCATTTGCAAGATATTAGGGCTTCTTCAAGACTAAAAATTTCAATTTTTCCCATTCGCCGTTCAAAGACCTTAATTGCAGGACCTTCCAAGACCAAGAGGGCATCTAATTTATTTCGGGCAACATAACTGGCGAGAACTTCGGCTGCACCAGCATCATGACTAACAACACACACCTTTGATTTTCCCATGGTTTTATTAATCCTTCGAGTACAAAGATTTAAGATACTGGGATAAAGCAATTACTTTGTTCTCTTCAGAACGATTTCTCATGAGCAAGAAAATATCATTTCCTAATATATTACCACCTCTAAGAGACCTTAATCTGTTAAAGTAATCCACTTCAACTCCCGTTAAAACCACTCCGTATGGTTCACAGTTCCTTCTCCCGAACTTTTCTCTATATCCTTCAATCTTGTAGCCGATTAACTCAAGAGTATTTACGAATTTCCAAAGTTTTTCATGGTGTCCAGCATAAAGTTTATCTAAGTTGAGTCGATCAAAAGCATGTTGGGTAAGAAGTGCCATAGCCTCAAGTGCTGCGCCCAATTTTTTCTGTTTGCTCATGACTATGACAATTTCAGCACGTCTATTAATAAAATCAATATTGCATAGAGACACCAATCCGACAGGTCTATTGCTCTCTATATCTACAACGGTAAGTAACAACGTATCAGAGCGTTCCATATTTTTCTTGACAATTTCCAATTCTTGCTCTCTACTTACAGGAAAGACGCCGTGAACAAGATATTGAGTTATTTCATAATCATTAAACCAATAATGCCACTCCCCTTCTATCACATCGGTTTGAAGGTTTGGCTTTCTCAAGTAAACAATGGTTCCACCTAAAAAAATATCAGGTTTAGTCACTGGCAATCCTCCTAATCTTTAATGACTAGTGTTTCAACGCAAAAGCTCTAAATTTTCCCAGACTTTATAAAATGCACTTAATATTAAGTCTAAATCATCATTGCTCAAATCATGTAAGCACATCTCATATCCAAGATATTTTTTCTCATGTAATTCTTCAGCTATGGGGCAAATTCCCTTGTTATAGTTTATGTCGCGGCGGCAAATATCAGATGTCCAAGGAAAGCCTTGAGAACCATAGGCTATCTTTTTCTGATACATAGGCAATAGATGCAAGTTAGCGTAACCCGGTGTCAGCCCTTCTACTCCTTCAGCCACCAAAGCTGAATAAATTTTATCGCGACTGACCCCCAAGCGGTCTACGTCCAACACCATTGAATAGACGTAATAGGCATGGGTACAGCCAGGCTTAACAATGGGAGTCTGCAATCCTTCTAATCCCTGCAAACCTTCACTCAAACGCTCTGCAGCTCGTTGTCGCGTAGTTACCAAACTCTTCAATTTTTTAAGTTGCTCGATACCAATCGCGCACTCAATTTCTCCCAATCGGAAGTTATACCCGATCATATTAACAAGATTCTTGGTTCCCTTATCACCCACCACTGCCTCAGCGTGGTTGCGGATCAGTTGTAGACGTTCAGCAATATCATCATCATTCGTAACAATAATCCCTCCTTCACCTGTGTGGATATGCTTATGATAGTTAAGGCTATAACCACCAACATGAGCTATGGTACCAGCATATTTATCTTTGTAATATGCTCCAGGTGCTTGGGCTGTGTCTGAGATAACTTTCAAATCGTATCTTGTTGCAATCTCCATTAAAGAATCCATATCTGCGGGATGACCGAAGATGTCCGGCACTATGATTGCTTTTGTATAAGGGCTAATGTTAGCTTCAACTGATTTAGGGTCTAAATTAAATGTCTCAGGCTCAATATCAGCAAAAACAGGGATTGCATTCCAATGTAGAATTGCAGTTGCGCTTGCACACATTGTCCAAGGGCTTACAATTACTTCATCACCAGGTTCAATCCCTATTGCACCCACAGCCGCAATTAAGCCAGAAGTCCAAGAATTGACTGTGATTGCGTGTTTAACTCCAAAGTAGGATTCACAGGCACGCTCAAACTCTTGTACCTTTGGTCCCCCATAGAAATCCGTATCCCAACAGCCTAAAAATTTTGATAGAATACCACTTTCTACAACTTTTGTTGCTGCGGCAACTTCCTCAACTCCAATTGGGTTGTATCGCTTAAAAGGACGATTTATGGTTTTAGAACCACCTAAAAGAGCTAGCTTATCTGTAAAACTGCTGTCTTTCATAAATCTCATAAGCTTGCTATAATCTGATTGATGGTTTCTTGGGTTTCCAAGGCATCTTTCCCAGAACATATCTGAGCATCTTGCCCCCTTAGACAGGCTGAGAGTTGGTCAGCAACACACCACTGAATTTTGTTTAAATTTGAGTCTATCATTCATAAACCGGGTTAAGAATCTTATAGCCATCATAGATCGAATCACCAATAACTTCTTGCCAAAAAATCTGCGAACCACCTTGCTCATAACGTAAACGACCATTAGCAGCAATCAATTCAATGTTACAGTAAGAGTAGTTCTCTTCCCTTGCAGCTAGAAAAACAACAGTTCCTAATTTGAAGTTTACTTGTACATCCGGTTCTGGGTCAATACCATTCCATAGTCTTCCTTGATTAAAAACTTTAAAGTCTATAACTTTTCCTAACCAATATTGCAACAAGTTAAGAAAATGTGAGCCGTTATTCAGTAAACCCTTTGAATACCAACTTACCCCCTTGATGGGTTGAGAAATGTAACCATTATTAATACGGTTTTTGATGTTCAATGCTGCTTCATCTGAGCGACGTATATAATTGACATAGAGCTTGATACCTTGCTCTTCACAATTACTTACAATCGCTTTGGCTTCGTCTAAATTATAAGCCAGAGGTTTTTCACAAAGTATGGCTTGAGGTTTCGATGTTTTGAGAACTGTGTTAACTGTTTGATAATGTTGGAATGTAGGGGTGGCAATGACAACCACATCTGGCTCAATATCAATCAAGGCTGTTTCCAAGCTGGTATAACCAGTACACGAATATTTTTCTTGAAACAGCATAGTACGCTCTGGGTTAGAATCAACACCACCGGCAAGTTCAAAACTAGGATGCATTTGAAATGAACGCGCATGGGTCAAAACGAAGCGATTTGGATCGTGGTTTAGATCATAACCCATACCAATCTGACCTAGACCTACAACTAATGTGCGAAAAATCATGTATCACCTTTCCGAATTACATTACGATTCATTTCTAACCAATCGGGGTTTTGTTTGAGTAGCTGGATCGTATCTAGACAACTAAATAGGAGATTTTTAGAACCTAACGTCTCAATAATATTTTTCAATAAAATATAATCAGACTGTTCGTCTAAGGTCAAACGTAAATCAGGCCAATGCAAGGATGGAGGTGCAATAAGGCATAGATGGGGGAAAATTTCCGGATGATTTCTCATGTGCAGGGATACATGCTCACGGTCTAATGGATCATCAGTCATGCTAGCCGAACGCTTAAGCGACTCCAGTGAAAAAACTTGGGTATCCATGCCATCTGGATAACTACGTATATGGCAGTTACTGACGTAGGCTACTTCATGATGCAAATACATTTGAATTGTCTGCTCAACTAAATCCGGGTCAATTATTGGACAATCACCTGTAATTTCTACAATTACATCGGCACTAGCAGTTTCAGCTGCGCCAATGACCCGAGACATAACGTCTTCTTCGCTCCCCCTGTAGAACAAGATATTTTCTTGTTTGGCAAAGTCAATCAAGATATCATCGGTTACATTAACGGTAGTTGCCAAAACAATTTCATTGATCGAAGGAACAGCCTTTAATCGGTTGATCAAGTAATAAAGCATCGGTTTCCCCATGGCCGGTAAAAGTACCTTTCCTGGTAACCGCGAGGAAGTCATTCGAGCTTCAATCGTTGCAACAATCTTCATAAAGATGCCAGCGTGTCGTACTCTAGATTACTCAACCACTTCAATGATTTTCTAAATTTTTCTAAATAAAAATCAGTACAGGTTTGACTCCTTTAATTGCTCGTATAACTGCTTGTAATTGCTTGCCCAATTCGTTGATCGAATAGTAAATAGCATAAGGGAACTTCTACTTATTGCAACCAGGAGAAAATGATCTCGCTAGAATACTGAATTAATCGAGAACCAAAGTCGGAGACTGCGCCCCTGCAACCGCTTATCCGTAATTTGTATGAGGTTCTCATAAGTAGCATTTAGCTGATACTGTATCTGAACTGATTTTTATCAATGCTTTGTTACTATCATAAGTTGTGGTGCCTCGTCAAGGATATGGCGGCAGGTGAGGTGATCACGCCAGAGTGTATTCGCTCGATTCGTCCCGGATACGGCTTGCCGCCTAAATACTACGACATCCTCTTAGGCAAACAAGTGAATCGGGCAATTGAGCGGGGTACTGCTGTTTCATGGGAGTATATTGGCTGAGCTTAGAGGCGGAGTGGTTCTTCAAAAACTTGGACTTTAGAAAAGGGACACGTTTGAGGCAACGTTTCAGGGTCAAGGTGTTTCTCGATTGAGCGACCTTACCAGCGGAGGCTGCTGTACGTCTCGATGACCCAACTGTACCCAGCAATTTGAGGTGGCAATTTTGACCATTAGTTACACCCTCGACCCGATGAGCATCGCTCTAAAAAAAACAAATGCGTTACTGAGAACCATGTAAGGAAGAGCGACAAGCGTATCTAGAGCAACTCCAGACATGGATAGAGACAGAAGTGTTGAAGATAGATTGAGAGACTAGAAAAAAGGGAAGGAGTATTCCTCCCTTAAAAAGAAGAAAAAAGAACAATTTATCATGGCATCCTTTGAAAAGATTATTTAAGTCTATCCTCGAACATCTTAGCCCTTGTGACTATGCTGTTTTGAACTTGCAACCACTGCTCAAAATCTGGCTGACGTATGTTCTAGACCCCAGCTTAACGAGATGGGAGCCTTGTTTTATTGGCTAAATCGGTCAAGAATACAGGTGGAGAATGGGTTACCCTAAGGAATACCCTCGAAAATCTTTATAAGAACTCTGCACCACCTGACACTTGACCGACACACCTGCTTGGATTGCCAACACAGACATCTATGAGTATGAGTGCTGCTTCCTTGGGGGCATTACCGTGACGGGGATACTGGTAAAGGCCTTTCAGTTTACCCTCTGAGCTATTCAGCCGTAGCCAATTCGGTGCTGCCCCGCTGTTTGCGGCGGGTAAGGGTATTGAAGAGCAACTGCCCAATGGCCTTGATGAGATTGCCCTCCAACTCTTGAAAGATTTTCATGTTCATGCCAAAGGCAGCATTGGCCTCCTCCACGATTCGGTTGGCTGTCGCTTCATCCACTGCCATTTCATCCAAACGTTGGCGATACAGTTGCTTAAAGGCCTTTTCGTCACTAATGGATTCAAAGCGATAGAAGGCAGTGCCTTCCCCCTCTGGAAGATTCATGGCACGTTCAGCAATCCCCTTGAGGATTTGGCCACCAGAGAGATCGCCTAGGTAACGGGTGTAGGAGTGCGCTACCAAGAGTTCTGGGGCAGTGTTGGCCACTTCGTGAATGCGGGCCACATAGGCCTGCGTGGCTGGTGAAGGGGTAATTTCTTCTCGCCAGTTGGAACCAAAGTAGTAAGTGAGATCTCGCTCAAGGCTAGTTTTTCGATTCAGCTCGGGAAAGTAAATTTTACCCACGATGGGATGGTCTTTGAGACGTTCCATCTCCTGTTCCATGGCACTGTAAACGTGATAGAGGCTGGCAACGAGCTTACGGTAGGAGCTTTTTTCTACAGTGCCTTTGAGAAAGCAGCGCACAAAGCCAACGTTCTCGGCCATGGTGTGGGCTTTTTTGGTGCCTTCACGCAATTTCGTCGCTAGAGACGTCGTCATCACGAGATCCTTCTTAAAAATTTGCAACGTTTTGTTTCTAAAACTGACCGTATATCCAGTCTATTTCTCAGGCTAAGGGCAAATGACACCTTTTTTCATTAAAAATCATTAAGGCGATCGCGCGCCGTAGCGAGGGCTTGGCGCACCTGATCAAACCCCGTTCCCCCATAGCTGTTGCGGGCAGCCACCACCTGCCGCGGTGCAATCCGGTCGTAAATATCGGCGGCAAAGGCGGGGTGCAGGGCTTGCCATTCTTCAAGGGTCAAGTCTTTGAGGAATTTCCCCTGAGCAAGGCAGGTTTTCACCACTCGCCCCACCAAGTTATAGGCCTCGCGGAAGGGCACCCCTTTACTCGCTAGGTAATCGGCCACATCGGTGGCATTGGCAAAATCTTGGGCAACTGCGGCCGCCAAGCGTTCAGACTGAAACACCACCCCTTCTGCCATGAGAATAGTCATGGCCTCTAGACAGGCGCGGACTGTATCAACGGCATCGAAAAGGGCTTCTTTATCTTCTTGGAGATCTTTGTTGTAGGCCAAGGGCAGGCCCTTCATGATGACCAAGAGGGCTTGCAAATGGCCAAAGACCCGCCCCGTTTTTCCCCGCACCAACTCCGGTACATCGGGATTTTTCTTTTGAGGCATGATGCTAGAACCGGTGGCACAGGTGTCGCTGAGCTTGACAAAGGCAAATTCCTCCGAAGCCCACAGGATGATTTCTTCTGCTAAACGCGATAAATGCACCATGATCAAGCTGGCGGCACAGAGAAACTCAATGGCAAAATCGCGATCGCTGACGGCATCGAGGCTATTGCGATAGGGTTCCCGAAAGCCTAACAACTTAGCTGTGTAGTGGCGATCGATGGGAAACGTTGTTCCCGCTAGGGCACCGGCTCCTAAGGGACACACATTTACCCGTTGCCGAATTTGTTGCAGTCGCTCAATGTCTCGCTGGGTCATTTCCACATAGGCCAGCAGATGGTGAGCCAAGCTCAGGGGTTGTGCCCGTTGCAGGTGGGTGTAGCCGGGAATAAGGGTTTCCACGTGGGACTCTGCTAGATCGAGGAGGGTGCGCTGCCACTGCTGCAACTGCTGAAGAATTTGGTCAATTTCTGAGCGCAGGTAAAGGCGAATATCGGTGCCCACTTGGTCGTTGCGCGATCGCGCCGTATGGAGTTTTTTCCCCACTTCCCCGACCAATTCTATCAGGCGGCGTTCAACGGCAAAGTGCACATCCTCCGCTTCAACACCGGGGCTAAACTGACCAGCGCGGTATTCTTGGCGAATTTGCTCTAGGCCTTGGATCAGCGTTTCTGCTTCCGCAGGGGAAATAATTCCGGCTTTGGCCAGCATGCGGGCATGGGCTTGAGAGCCGGTAAGGTCGTACTCAATCAGGCGCAGGTCAAAACCAATACTGGCATTAAAGCGGGCGATCGCCGGGTGGAGGGCTTGTTCAAAGCGTTGGCTCCAAGGCTGGGACTGGGCGGTCACTGGCAGCTCGCAGGGCTAGAAGTTCAGCAGCTTACCAAAGATCCAACCAATGGCAAAACCAATGATCACTGCCCATAGTTGGCCAGAATCAACAAAGTTTGCCCAAGCTTTGGCCACGTCTTCCCCTAGCGTATCTTTGAACTTTTGGGCAACGATAATCTGCGGTTCAACAGTTATCTGGGTAGTAATCAGGTAGTTGGGTGTCGGGTTCATAGCCATGGGCGGGAAACGCAACTCAAATTTATCCTAGCGGAGGCAGGGGCAATCGTAAATCATGGGGGGAACTATAACATCAGTAAGTAAGTGTATGGTTAAAAATCTTTGATTTCAAAAGAATAATGGCAAGTGCTTTAGCGGGCGATCGCCTGCTGCATCTGGCTGCTTCTGTGGCATCCTGAAAGGGAGAAGTTGTGCAATTTGACCCCCCAAATCCTATGCAAACACTGCCGAGTCCTGTTCAAGCCACGCCGACAGAAACTGCCATTGTCCGTCGCAAAACCCGTCCTGTGCCCATTGGCTCGGTCATTATTGGTGGCGGTCATCCCGTAGCGGTGCAGTCCATGATTAATGAGGACACCCTAGATATTGAAGCTTCCGTAGCCGCCATTCGTCGTCTCCATGAGATTGGCTGTGAGATTGTGCGGGTCACAGTGCCCAGCCTTGCCCATGCCAAAGCCATGGAAGAGATTCGCGATCGCCTTTACAAAACCTATAAACCCGTGCCCCTTGTAGCTGATGTTCATCACAACGGCATGAAAATTGCCCTTGAAGTGGCTAAATATGTGGACAATGTGCGGATTAATCCGGGGCTATACGTCTTTGAGAAACCCAAGCCTGATCGCACTGAATACACTCAAGCCGAGTTTGAAGAAATTGGTGCCAAAATTCGCGAAACCCTTGAGCCACTGGTCATCTCACTACGGGATCAGGGCAAATCCATGCGCATTGGCGTCAATCACGGTTCCCTTGCCGAGCGGATGCTCTTTACCTATGGCGATACCCCAGAAGGCATGGTGGAGTCGGCCTTAGAATTTATCCGTATTTGCGAGTCCTTGAACTTCTACAATCTGGAAATTTCCCTTAAAGCCTCACGTGTGCCGGTCATGATTGCCGCCAACCGTCTCATGGTCAAGCGCATGGATGAACTGGGCATGGACTACCCCTTGCACTTGGGGGTCACCGAAGCCGGGGATGGAGAGTATGGCCGCATCAAATCCACCGCCGGTATTGCTACGCTCTTGGCTGAAGGTATTGGGGATACGATTCGCGTTTCCCTAACGGAAGCACCGGAAAAAGAAATTCCCGTCTGCTACGGTATTTTGCAAGCTCTAGGGCTGCGGCGAACCATGGTGGAGTATGTGGCTTGTCCCTCCTGTGGGCGGACGCTCTTTAACCTTGAGGAAGTGTTGCACAAAGTCCGCGAAGCCACCAAACATCTGACGGGGCTGAACATTGCTGTTATGGGCTGTATTGTCAATGGTCCTGGCGAAATGGCTGACGCTGACTACGGCTATGTCGGCAAACAACCCGGCTACATCTCCCTCTATCGCGGCCGTGAAGAGGTCAAGAAAGTTCCCGAAGCCGAAGGCGTTGCTGCCCTGGTGGAATTAATTAAGGCCGATGGCCGCTGGGTCGATCCTTAAACCATTAGGCATTTGTAGGGAGTCAGACGATGACCACAGAAACCATTTTTAGTCGCATCATTCGCCGCGAGATTCCTGCGGATATTGTCCACGAAGATGAGCTGTGTTTGGCCTTTCGTGACATTAATCCCCAGGCGCCCGTGCATATTCTGGTGATTCCCAAAAAGCCGATTCCCCAACTCAGCTTGGCAGAAGCGGAGGATCACCGCGTGCTGGGACACCTCTTGCTCACCGCTAAACGTATTGCGGAGGCAGAGGGCTTAACGAATGGCTACCGCGTTGTCATTAACAATGGCCCTGATGGCGGTCAAACGATCTATCATCTGCACCTCCACCTACTGGGCGGTCGCCCCCTGCAGTGGCCACCGGGTTAAACCAACCAGATGCTCTGAGGCTCATTTAGCTTTGGGAGTGGCTCCCATCGGCGCTACTGGGCTGCTCCACG
Source organism: Thermosynechococcus sp. M46_R2017_013 (assembly GCA_015296025.1). GTDB lineage: Bacteria > Cyanobacteriota > Cyanobacteriia > Thermosynechococcales > Thermosynechococcaceae > Thermosynechococcus. The sequence goes on along the minus strand of DVDZ01000066.1, from coordinate 3,183 downwards.
AGCGTCACCCGTCGCGGTTGAGCCAGTTGTCGCAGAACGGGCTGTAGGTTATTCAGGGTGTGGTTGAGGCTATCGAGAAGCAGTTGCAGATTGCCGGTATCAGCAAGGGCTTGCAGAGCTTGGTTAAGGGTTTCCAATAGCTGGAGTCGTTGTTGCAGGGTGCGATCGCTCTGGGCAAGGAGTTGGGCAATGTACTGACTCTGTTGCTGCAGTTCTTGGGCAATGGCGGTCTGTTGCTGATTGACCCGTGCTAGCAGTTCCCCTTGGCTGTACTGAATCTGAGTCACGAGGTGCTCAAACTGCTGAATAGACTGTTTCTGGCATTTCTCCAGTGTGGCCACAAATTGCTGCCGATCGCTGAGCACGGCACAAGCCAGTTGATTTAAGTTATCCAAGAGTTGTTGGAGCCCTTCCTCTGTGGGCAACTCCCTACGAATTGTTTCTTGAATTACTTCTTGGAGAGTTTTGCAATCTACCCCTGCGGGCGTACTCGTAACGGGGAGTCGAGGCAGCAGTTGATCGTTAATGTAGGTGTCAATTTGCAGCAGCAGCTTATTCTCCCAGCGCTCAACGATCACCATCGGGATCATTGCCAGAATACTGAGCACCAAGGCCACTAAGGTGGTGTCAAAGGCCACCGCTAGCCCTGTTGTCACACTACCAATTCCCTCCTTGATTTGGTTCACGTCCTGAGCCGTCTCCAAAAAGCTGGAAAAGCCACTGACAGCTTGGCTAATTCCGACCACGGTGCCAATAAAGCCCAACAGGGGAATTGCCCAGACCAAGACGCGGGGAATCGTATAGGAGGCATCGGTGGCTGCTGCGGCACTACCACTATCTTCTGCGGCGGCTTCAACAGCCACTTCCCGTTGGCCACTACTGAGAAATGCTGCTAGAACACGGGCACAGCGATTGGGAAGGAGTGTCCGCCGTTGGGCAAGGGCTTGCTGCAACTGCAAAATATCCCGCATGGAGGCAAAGGGATAATTGGCGGGGATCCAGATTTGACGGAGGCTGGGTGCCTCTTGTAAGAGGGCGATCGCCTTCAAAATCGTAAACACAAAGACTGTCCACGCAAAAAAAACAGCCACGGGTTGTGTCCAGCCCCGGTTGAGCAGCAGTTGACCAATGTAGGTTCCCTGTAAGGGCAACAGGAAAATATAAAGAATACCAGTGGCAACAGCAGCGATCGCTAACGCTAACCACAGAAAAACAGTGAGATCGCGGCGGGGAACCGCCACGGGCGTTAGGGAAGCGGCAGTTGTTGTCGAAACGGAAGAAGAAACTGTCATGACGATACTCAGGGGGCAACCATTTTTCAATCTATCGTGAAGGAGCCTTAAATTTCGGGAACCGCTGCTGCTTGCGGCCGCTCCTGTCCAATTACTGCGAAAAGAGGGCAAGAACACCACCGGCAATCCTCCAAAGCGGGGGAGTCAGGAGGGGCGCAAAGCCGTGCTGTTTCAAAGCGCCACCTAACCCTAAAGGTTGCATTGAACAGCTTTTGTCCAAGGGAACTTCCGTGCCTTCTCTAATAAACCTGTTGGAAACTTAAAACTCTCCTATTGTAGAAATGCTGAACTATTAAAAATGGCTGGCTGTATTACTGCAAAAACTTTTATGAAACGTTGCGATCGCCAGATTTCGCGGACATTCTTGCTAGGATCGGGGTGATTTGCGGCGGAGAGAGCAACCATGCCTGCACAGGTGGAAGAAAAATCAATTGTGCCAACGGTAGTTGTAGGGTGGGTGGCACAGGGATTGAGGTGCTATCGCGGGTGCGGCGGTTAGTGGAGGAAACCTACGGTAGTCTAAAACAGTTTCCTGTGATTAGCTTCCTTGCCATTGACACCGATCGCGACTACAAAGTCAGTAACCCCCTCGCTGCCGGCTCTCCCCTCAAAGACAACGAAAAGCACTGGGCCAGTGTCAGTGGCAAAAATGTGCAGCAAATCATTCAAAACCTCGACAACTACCCATGGATTGCCTCTTGGTTTCCCAAAGAACTGGAGCGCAACATTACTGCCCTAGAGGCCGGCGCAGGACAAATCCGTGCCTGTGGTCGATTTGCCTTCTTTTGCAATTATCATGCCATCCAACAGAAGTTCCAAGCGGCTAGCGATCGCGTCAAAGTCACGAAAGTTTTATGCAAAGTCGCTATGGCCTCAAGGTTAACAACAGTAGCTTAAATGTCTTTATTACGGGTTCCCTCTCTGGGGGCACCGGCAGCGGTATGCTCATTGATCTTGGTTATTGTGTGCGTCACTGGCTCAAGGGGCAGTCGAGTCCTCTGGTTACGGGAATTGTGCCCATGCCCAATGCCTTTGCTGCAATTAGTGTCGGCGATCGCGTACTGGCGAATGGTTATGCCGCCAACTCAGTTACTTTGCCGACTACCGCACCGAATACGTGGCGCAATTTAGCAGTAGCCTCAGCGATGAAGTGCGCTATACTTGTCCACCCTTTGACTTTACTTACCTTGTGGGCACCAAAAATGGCGAGAGTGAATTCAAGCTCGATGAGATCCGTGAGATGATTGCTCAGAATATCTTTTTAGATCTCACTTCTGACTTTGCTCCCCACAAACGCTCCATTCGTGACAATATTAAGGCGGCTTGGGCATCTCAGGATGCTGGGGGTCGGGGCTATCCCAAGAGCTTTATGGCCTTCGGTCTGAAATTCCCATTGCCCAAATTCGCGCTTCCTTGACCTATCGCCTCTGCCAAGATTTTATCCATTGGTGGCTCAATGAGTCTGTACAACTGCCACCGCAGCTATTAGAGGTCACCCAGAGCCTCCTAAACCAATGAACTTGTTGGATATAGATTTGGTGCTGGCCCTAGCAGCCGCTGGCGATCGCCCCTACATGCAGGTCAATGATCTGCGCCATCAAATTAGCCGTGAAAACCTCTTGGAATGTACCCAACAGGGTGTGGGGGGCATGATTGGTGCCGAGAAGGGGAAAATTTTAAAATTTGTGCCTTGGCTCAGTGAACAGGTGGACAACTACCGGGCTGCCCACCTGCGCGAACTTAGCCCCGATGAGCGCCTCCATGGTGACTTTTTGCAGCGCATGTATGACAACCGCAATCAAATTATCCAGCAGGCTCTAGAAGGAATTGAGGGAAGTTTCAATGCCATCATTCAAGCCAAAGCCCACTTTCTGGCTAAGGAAGTGATGGA
>DVDZ01000089.1 GCA_015296025.1 Thermosynechococcus sp. M46_R2017_013 | reverse complement strand
TCCAGTTCCCCCCGTGCCGACGGTTGCAGCTGAGCTGCTAGATCACACACTTGATGGTCATAAAAATAAATTCCCGGCACAGCATAGTTGGATTTGGGGACGGCTGGCTTTTCCTCGATACTGAGAACGCGACCGCTGGCATCAAACTCAATCACGCCGTACTGCTGCGGATTGGCCACCCGATAGCCGAAGATCATTGCCCCTTCCGTAAGTTGAGCTGCCCGTTGCAACTTCTCTACAAGATCATGGCCGTAGAGAAGATTATCCCCAAGGGTAAGGCACACAGGTTCCCCTTGCAAGAAATCGCGCCCCAAGATAAATGCTTCCGCCAAGCCATTGGGTTGGGGTTGCACGCAATAGCTGAGGGAAAGACCCCACTGCTGACCATCCCCTAGGAGCTTTTCAAAAAGATAGAGGTGCTCTGGTGTGGAAATAATGAGAATTTCCCGAATCCCCGCCAACATTAGAATTGAGAGGGGATAGTAAATCATCGGTTTGTCATAAATGGGCATGAGCTGTTTGCTGACTACCCGTGTTAGGGGGTAAAGGCGCATGCCGGATCCGCCGGCTAAGATAATTCCCTTCATAGGCAACGGGCGAGAACAGAACCATAGTTAGTTGCTAGCCAAGCGCTGTAGTTGGCGGTGCGAGCCGCCTCAACCCACTCTGGATGAGCCAGATACCACCGCACCGTTTTTTCTAGGCCACTGTTGAAAGTTTCTTGGGGCTGCCACCCCAATTCCCGCTGAACTTTGCGGGCATCGATGGCGTAGCGGCGATCGTGGCCAGGGCGATCGCTCACAAAGGTAATCAAGCTGCGGTAATTCAAATCAGACCGGGGCACGAGGATTTGCAGCAGATCACAGAGCGTGTGCACAACCTCAAGGTTAGGTTTTTCGCAATTGCCACCAATATTGTAGGTTTCACCCACCTGACCCTTTTGCCAGACGGTATAGACAGCGCGGCAGTGATCTTCAACGTAAAGCCAATCCCGCACATTTTGACCATCGCCATAAATGGGTAGCGGTTGCCCTGCCAAGGCTTGGCAGATCATCAGGGGAATCAGTTTTTCGGGAAACTGGTAGGGGCCATAGTTGTTGGAGCAATTCGTTGTGAGTGTCGGCAGGCCGTAGGTGTGGTGGTAGGCCCGCACAAGGTGATCAGAAGCTGCTTTTGAGGCGGCATAGGGACTATTAGGAGCATAGGGGGTGTCTTCTCGAAAGGGGGGATCTTTAGGGCCAAGGCTGCCATAGACTTCATCGGTGGAAATATGAATGAAGCGAAACTGCTCCTGTGCTTTCGTAGGTAACCGTTGCCAGTAGGTTTTGACTTCCTCTAGGAGATTCGCCGTCCCAACCACATTTGTTTGGATAAAGTCTTGGGGACTATTGATTGAGCGATCCACATGACTTTCGGCAGCAAAGTGAATCACAGCATCGGGCTGAAAGGTTTGTAATAGCTCTTGGACAAAGGGGCGATCGCCCACATCCCCCTTGGCAAATTGATAGTTGGGCAGTTGCGCCAACATAGCCAAGGTGCCGGGGTGACAGGCATAGGTCACTTTATCTAGGTTGAGTACTGCCCCCCAGCCTTCCGTAAGGGCTAAGCGCACAAAGTTGGCGCAATAAACCACCCCCACCCGTTACTAAAAACTTGATCATGGACACTGACATCTCTAGATTTTGGCTTGCATCATATCAGGAGTGAACGCCAATTTAAAAAAGATGTTTACTAAAGAGTAATGTTGGCGCAGGTAGACAGCCATAGTTGACATCCTCTGCGGCCTGAAGGCCGGGGCCTGCGGCGCAAGTGGATAATTTATGACAGCGGCGATCGCCCAAACAGAGCAAGGACTCAAGACAGGCGGTATTCCCATGGGTTTGGTTTTAGCGAGTCGGCGGGAAGTCCCGCGCTCTCCCGCAGGGGAATGTGGAGTGAACACTTTGCAGCGATATTTTGGGGTGAGCCCCAAACGTTTCTGGGGACACAGGAGTTCATGGCAGCCCACGGCGTTGAAGTGATTGACCTGAACTTGGAGCAATGCCAGCAGTTAATGCGGGACTTTCTTGCTCAGCATCCTCCCCTCTAGGTTGAGGACATTGGCAAGCTGGGTTCTCAGGGGGAATAAAATGTCCTAGGAGACAGGAATACGCGGCAGACGGTTCTTAAAACCACAGAGAATTTCCCAAGTAATCGTGCCGAGGGTGTCCGCCCACGTCTCCACAGTTAGGCAGTCTTCGCCGTCTTCACCTAGGAGTGTGACGACATCCCCTTCTTGCAACCCATCAAGGTCACTAACATCAATCATCAGTTGATCCATCGTAATTGCCCCCACTTGGCGAACCCGTTTTCCCCGCACTAGGACTTCAAGCTTATTGGAAAGAAGGCGCGGTACCCCATCGGCGTAGCCAATACCCACAACGGCAATTTTCATCGGTTTAGGGGCAATGAATTGGTGGCCATAGCTAATGCCCGTATGGGCGGGAATGTCTTTTAACAGGGTAATGCGCGATCGCACCTGCATCACCGGTCGCAGTGGCACCACCTCCCGTAAATGGGGAGCAGGATACACACCGTAGAGGCTCAAACCAATGCGCACCATATCATAGTGGCTGCTACGGTTGGCCAAAGTGGCTGCCGAATTGGCCATGTGACGCCGTACCGGCCCCAACCCAAGGCGGGCAAGGTCTTGACACACCTGCTCAAAATAGGCCTGCTGCTGCCACATTAAACTGGGGTCAGGATCATCGGCACTAGCAAAGTGGGAGTAAATGCCTTGGATCCGCAGGTGGGGTAACCGCTGCACAAATTGGACAAAACTCACTGCGTCCTGCCACGGACAGCCCAAGCGAGACATGCCCGTGTCAATCATCAAATGGACATCAAGGGGTTCCCGTAAATGATCGGCGTAATCAGAGAAAATCAGGGCTTGCTTGGGTGTAGAAAGGGTGGGCTGGAGTTGCCACTCGGCCATCATCTGCACCTGGACGGGCAAATTGACGGATCCCAAGACCAAAATTGGCGCTGTAATTCCCGCCTGCCGTAGAGCAATCCCTTCGGGAATCGTGGCCACTCCAAGCCAAGTCGCCCCGTGGGCTAAAACCGTCTGTGCCACCGTGAGCGCGCCATGACCATAGGCATCTGCTTTTACCACAGCTAAAAGTTCTGTGGTTGGTGCTAGCCACTGGCGAAGATGCTGGGTATTGGCTGCCAAGGCCGCTACATCAATTTCAATCCATGCGCGCTCACACTCATGGGAGCGGGTGAGCTGTTCCTGACTGAGCATTGTTTTTCCTATCCTCACACCATCAACTCCCCCGTAGAGGGTGACCAACCCTACGGCCACGGGTGTTCTGTGATTCAATGTATAGCACTCTATGTTCAGTGTTGGCGTCAATATTCGCTTCTTGGCAAAACCTGCTAGAGTGGCACTACAGCCCTTTTCTAAGACATTAGAGTCCATCAAAGGGATGCCTTGCTTCCCCATAGTGGCTCTCACAGTTTTGAGCGTGTTCCATCCTAGATTGGCTGTGGTTGCCTTCTTGAATAGGGCAATGTCATTTTTGTCGGTGTGAGGTTGAGGTTCGAGTGGACAACTGGCACAAGACATCCCTAGGGCTAAATCCTCTGGGAGCAATTGGTGTGTTTGACAGTGGGGTGGGCGGCTTAACGGTTCTACGGGCGCTGCAAAGGCTTTTACCCCAAGAGGCATTTCTTTACTTTGGGGATACCGCACGGCTACCCTATGGCACTCGCCGCCGCAGTGAAATTCTCCAGTACGTGCGAGAAATTCTAACGTGGATGCACAGCCGGGGAATCAAGATGGCGGTGATGGCCTGCAACACCAGTTCAGCCCTGGCCTTGGCTCAAGTACGCAGGGAATTTCCCTTTCCCATTCTTGGTCTGATTATGCCCGCGGCGAGGATGGCGGTTATGCTGGGAGAGCGCATTGGGGTGATTGCCACCCCCGCAACCGTCAAAAGCGGTGCCTATGCGCGGGCGCTTCGGGAACTCTCGCCAACAGTGGCGATCGCCCAAGTGGCTTGCCCTGAGTTTGTTCCCCTTGTGGAAAGTAACTGCCTCCATGGCGATCGCGTCCATCGCATTGTGCAGCAGACCTTAGCTCCCTTGACTGACTTTGACCCCGATACTCTCATCTACGGTTGCACCCACTACCCCCACCTGCGCCATGTGATCGAGCAGTACTTGCCCACAAACGTTCATCACCTTGATCCTGCCCATGCCGTGGCCCGTGCCACAGTGCGCAAATTAGAGGCTATGAATTTGGCCACTCCTTGCCCCCAAGGCCAAGTGCAATTCTATGTCAGTGGGAAACCCGAACACTTTGCTTGCTTGGCCAGCCAATGGCTGGGATACTCGCCCACGGTGGAACATTTGCCCTTGAGTCTGTTAACTCAGCTTCATCTGCCGTTGGAGAAAACCGCCCTTGAGTCGGAGATCTCCGTGGTTGCCGCCAGTTAGGCACCCTAGGGAATTTTGGCACAATAGAACTATGCCGTGTGGCTTTGTTCTCTATTCACCACCCTTGGAGGATTCCCGTGAGTAGTACCAGTAACTTTCAAGAGGCGATTCGTGAGGCGCGCAGTCATGGAATCGTCGGTCCCAATGTCATTCGCAATGCCCTGCCCTTTGTGGGAGGCGGCCTTCTGCTGACGGCGGTGGGCAGTTGGGGCGGTCTGGGTGTGCTTGCTACTGCGCCCCAGCTGTTTATGCCCACGTTTGTTGTGGCTATCATTGCTGAACTTGTACTCTTTTTTGTTGCGCAGGGAGCCACTCGCAAAGGGAATAATGGGTTGGCTCTGCCCCTACTGGCCACCTACAGCTTGCTATCGGGCTATACCCTCGCCGGATTAATTTATGTTGCCCTCAGTACCGTGGGCATTATGGGCATTGTCCTTGCCGCCGCAGGCTGTGGCATCACGTTTATGGCTGCTAGTCCCATTGGCTCCAATCTCTCGGAGCGCGATGGCTTTGCCTTGGCCAAGACGGTACAACTGGGCATTATTGCGCTTTTGGTGGTCTTGGTTCTCCAGTTAATTTTTAGTTTCTTTGGCGTGTTTACGCCCACGTTCCTTGAGATTGCCATCTCTGGGGTTGGCGTGGTGCTCTTTGTAGGGGCTGCGGTGGTGGACTTCTTTGTCCTACCGCGGACGTACCGCGATGATCAGTATCTCTCTGCTGCTCTTTCGATGTACCTGACCTACATCAACCTGTTTATCTTTATCCTGCGGTTACTGATTGCTCTCAATCGAGAACGCTAAAACAGCAGGTGACACTGGGCATGATCCCGTAGCAGATGGTCACAGAGAACCAAAGCCACCATTGCTTCGACCATGGGCACCGCTCGCGGTAAGACACAGGGATCATGCCGCCCCTTTGCTGCTAAGACTGTTTCTTCGCCCGCTTGGTTCACAGTTTTTTGAGCCTGACCAATGGTGGCAGTGGGTTTAAAGGCCACCCGCAAAATAATGTTTTCACCATTGGAAATCCCCCCCTGAACTCCCCCGGAACGATTGGTGCGGGTGCGAATTCGTCCCTGTTCATCGGCGTAAAATTCGTCGTTGTGCTCTTGACCCGTGAGCAGGGTTCCCGCAAAGCCAGAGCCAATTTCAAAGCCCTTGCTAGCGGGCAGGGACATGACCCCCTTGGCCAAATCTGCTTCTAGCTTGTCAAAGACGGGGGAGCCTAGACCGATAGGCACGTTGCGAACCACACACTCAATGACGCCGCCAATGGAGTTTGCCTGCCGCCGAATTTCATCCACTAGGGCAATCATCTTTTCGGCAGTAACGGCATCGGGACAGCGCATGATATTGGCCTCAACGGCAACGGCTTCTACGGTATCGGGATCAACTACGGCTTCAATGTCCTTGACCCGCTTGACGTAGGCAATGATTTCAGTGCCAGCGACTTGAGCTAGAATTTTGCGGGCGATCGCCCCGGCGGCTACCCGGCCAATTGTTTCCCGCGCTGAGGAACGCCCACCCCCTTGCCAATTGCGAATCCCGTACTTGCCGTCATAGGTGGCATCGGCGTGGGAAGGACGATAGACCTGTGCCATTTCGGCATAATCTTCAGGGCGGGTATCCTTATTGCGCACCAAAATGGCAATGGGGGTACCGAGGGTTTTACCCTCAAAGACCCCAGAGAGAATTTCACAGCGATCGCTCTCTTGGCGAGGGGTAGTCAGGCGACTTTGGCCGGGGCGGCGGCGATCCAGTTCCTTTTGAATATCCGCCTCCGATAGCTCTAAGCGGGGCGGGCAGCCATCCACCACTACCCCCACACCGCCCCCGTGGGATTCCCCAAACGTGGTGACGCGAAATAGATGCCCAAACGTATTCCCCATAGTGATCCTAAAATCTACGATGCGCTCACCCGAAAGGCCATGCCACAGCCACAGGTTTGACTAGCATTGGGGTTGTGGAAGCGAAAAGCCCCCCCCCATTAAGTCTTCAATGTAATCTACGCGCAAACCCCGTAAAAGATCAGCAGCGTCAGCAGCGATCGCGATCGTCCAGCCCTGGGACTCGGTGAGGAAATCCGTCGGCTCGGGTTTGGCCACAAGGGCAAGATCATAGCGCCAATCACCGCACTCACTGGGTTGCACCTGAATCCGCAGAATTGCTGTCCGGCCTCGATTCATGCCGTGGGCTTGGAGACGTTCCAACTCTTGAAGGGCTGCGGGGGTCAATTCCACCATTTTGAACAAAACTAGCGGGAATCACCAGTATATCGTGGTTTGAGGAGGTTAGTTAGAGCTGCTTTGGCGTTGGGGTAATCAAATTGAAATCCCGTCGCCAGCGTACGCTCCGGCAAAACCCGTTGCCCCTTGAGCACCACATCGGCGCCTTCCCCAAGCAGGAGTTGAAGGGCGGGGGCGGGCACCGGCAACCACGAGGGGCGTTGCATCACCTCTGCTAAAACACGGCAAAAGTCCGCCATCGTCAGCGGCTCTGGGGCGGTGGCATTGTAAACGCCCTGCATTTTTGATTCATCCACGGCTGTGAGAATGAGGCGCACCAAGTCCCGCTGATGAATCCAGGAAAACCACTGCTGACCCGATCCAAGAGGCCCTCCTAGGTACAGCTGAAAGGGCAACAGGAGCTTGGCCAGTGCTCCCTGCTTCCCCAAGACAATGCCAAAACGGAGGATCACCAAGCGCACCCCTAAGTCTGTCACTCCTTGGGCAGCTGCTTCCCAGTCCACACAGACCTTGGCCAGAAAATCATTGCCAGCGGCATGGGTTTCGACAAATGTTTCTGTCTCACTGGTGCCGTAGTAGCCAATGGCAGAGGTGGATACCAATACCTGCGGCCGCTGTTGACATTGGGCGATCGCCTGCACCAACTGCTGTGTCCCCACCACGCGACTGGCGTAGATTTCTTGCTTGCGCTGCGCTGTCCAACGACCATTGGCCAAGGGTTCACCGGCTAGGTTAATTACTGCATCTGCGCCCTCTAGGGCAGCAAACCAGTCACCTGCTGCTTTTGGGGTATAGCCAATGCACTCCACACGGGAAAGGCTCGCCAATTGTTTAGCCGCTTTTGCAGGGGAGCGCACCAAAGCAACGACTTGATCGCCGCGATCGCTCAACGCTTTGACCACCTGCTGGCCGACAAAGCCAGTGGCACCAGTAACAACAACCTTCATAGATCACTAGCCATGGGTTACGTTGGATGTCTTTGTATCCAAAGCTGCCACCAGCGGTTGCCACTCGGTGCCGTAGCGTTCCCGCAGAGCCTGCCAAGCGGCCACTTGACCTGCGGCGTATTCACCGGGTTTGCCCCACTGCAAAAAGGCGCTGAGGACAGACTTTTCATTGCCATCGAGAAAGCGAATGGCGTAGGTGGGAAAATTGCCCCGCTTCGCCTGACCCTCCTCAAAGCGGATTTTGGCCACCTGATCCATATTCAGGTGAAACTCAAAGTCCTCTGTGTGCATGTTGGCATAGCGCCCCTTGGGCAGTTCAGCATAAAAGACCTTGTGGAGGGGCGATCGCACCTCCAGAACTGCAACATCATTGGTAACGACAAGGCGCAGTAGCCCCAGTTGCTCGCAGTCACTGAGGAATTGCTGAAAGGAAAGAGAAGTCTCGGACATTGTTGGTGGATCAGCAATGAACGCTTCTTCCACTGTGGCGTACAGCGGATGCCGATGCAAGCCTGCCGCGTTTGCGCTCTATTTCGCCTTGGCCAAGTGCAGCACAACCCCCAGACCCGCACCCATATCCTCTGGAGTGACCTTACCATCGTGATTGGCATCGAGGGCATCAAACACGGCATCGGTTCCCAGCCATTCTTCGCGGGTAATGATGCCATCGCCATCGAGGTCATAGACATGGAAGAGTTCTTCTGCCGCATGGGTGAGGATTTCAGCGCCTTCAAGACGGGCTAGTCGCTGCGTCAGCAGATCCTCAAGGGTCTCCAGTGCCTTAGTAAAGCCCTTAATACCCTCCTCTAGTTTTTCACTGGCCATCTCGTCGGCGGCATGCATCTGGCGGAAGGTGGCTTCATCCATAGAGACCCTTTCAATGTCAAGGGTGGCAGCAATCGCCGGGTCTAGCTTACGCTTTAGCTCACCACTGGTATTTTGCAGCTCTTGCAAAAGCGCGGGTGAAATTGTCAGCAGATCACAGCCCGCCAGTTCAATAATTTCGCCAATGTTACGGAAGCTGGCACCCATGACTTCGGTGGGATAGCCAAATTTCTTGTAGTAATTGTAGATTTTGGTAACGGACATCACCCCCGGATCCTCAGGCCCAGGGTACTCGGCGCGACCCGTTTTTTTCTTGTACCAGTCAAGGATACGACCGACAAAGGGGGAAATTAAGGTCACGCCCGCCTCGGCACAGGCGATCGCTTGGTGAAAGCCAAACAGCAGCGTTAAATTGCAGTGAATGCCCTCTTTTTCGAGAATTTCGGCAGCGCGGATACCTTCCCAAGTCGAAGCAATTTTAATTAGAACGCGATCGCGCCCTACCCCTCGCAGCTTCGTATTGGCCAATTAAGTCCCGCGCCTTTTGCACTGTGGCTGCTGTATCGTAGGAGAGTCGTGCATCCACTTCCGTTGAGACCCGACCGGGGATAATCTGCAAAATTTGCAGGCCAAAGGCCACCGCCAAGCGGTCCACCGCTAGGGAGACAATCTCACGGGGAGTGGCACCAGACCCCAAATCCGCCTTGGCTTTGCGCAGGGTTTCATTCACAATGGGCTGGTACTCCTTCATTTGGGCAGCGGCCGTAATCAACGAGGGATTCGTGGTGGCATCGCGGGGGGTAAATTTTTTGATGGCGAGGATGTCTCCCGTATCAGCGACCACGACTGTCATTTGTCGCAACTGTTCCAGCAAGTTCATGAGACAGGTCTCCCAAACGTGTCCCTTTCATTATCCTTCGCCAGCCCAAGGGTCGGGGAAAGCAGCGTAACAAAGCGCAATATCTCCCTTTTTGGCTATCTAGGTGTAATCAGGTGTAATCAATAACTGCAATCAACGAGTGACCAGCCTTGCACTTCAACCCGCGATCGCCAGTACTGCCACTGCCGTTGCAGTTCTTGAGCCGTTTGCGGCGTATTGAGGTGATTGCGCCAAAGAATTAGGGCATCCTCTTCGGGATTCTGGTAGTAACGGGGACGCCGCCCCACCAGTTCAAAGCCAAAGTGCTGATAGAGCCGTTGCGCAGGTTCATTGCTGGCCCTTACTTCCAAAGTTGCCCACTGGCGATCGCCCCCCCCGATGTCCCAATTGCAATAGCCGACACAGCAGTAACCCGCCTATCCCCCGCCGTCGGTACTGCGGATGCACCATTAACAGCACAAGGTGCAATTCATCGGCAATGCCCCAGCTCACACCACATCCCCACACCTGCTCAGGGCTGGCCACCACCAACAGCGTATGCTGCGGATTTTCTAATTCGCGGGTGTATTCTTGGTAGGACCAAAAGCCCCCCAAACACACCTGATCTAAGTGAACGATGCCATTCAGATCCGTAATCGTTGGGCGTCGTAATTCTAATTGCCCCATCGCCATTGCCTGCAAGGGAGAGTGCTATCATGCAGAGGAAATAGTACCGTGTCGCAGCGCTATGGCAGAAGAAACCCCCACTAAACCCGCCAAAAAGGAAAAGCCCCCTGCCGTTGAAGATAAACCTTTTGCTGAATTTATTAACGAAGCCTTTTTACCCGCTCTTGAGAAAGCCCTCAGCAGCAAAGTAGGGGAAGTCGCCCTACGCCTAGAGGAAAATACCGTGATTGGTGAGTGGGGCAAGGGAATGTATCAGTTTCGCCTCTACTTCCTAGAGGGGGATATCCAAGGGGCAAAGGCCTTTGTTTGCAGCAGTGGCGGTATTGCCCCCAGCACAATTGAGCCATTTTTGGGGGACGAGCGCAAGGTGACACTGGATTTATTGGTCTTTGGCGTGATGCAGCGCCTGAATGGCCAAAAGTGGTTGGGAGGGAATTAGTCCAAGATGGGAACCGCAATTCAAGTGGGCGATCGCGCCCCGGATTTTGAACTGGTGGCCGCCGATGGCCGCAAAGTCAAACTTTCGGATTTTCGTGGCAGCAAAAACATTGTCCTCTACTTTTATCCCGCCTCAGAAACGCCGGGCTGCACGATTCAAGCCTGTGCTTTTCGCGATGCCTACAATGCTTTCCAAGAACTGGGGGCTGAAGTGATTGGCATCAGTGGCGACCCCGTGGAGCGACAGCAGGGCTTCCAAAAGAACCACCAATTGCCTTTTCTTGTCCTCAGTGATCCGGGCAATAAAGTTCGCCAACAGTATGGCGCCTCTTCCCTCTTTGGCCTTCTTCCCGGACGGATCACCTATGTTATTGACAAGGAGGGCGTGGTGCGCCACGTGTTTGACTCCATGCTCAATTTCAAAGCCCATGTGGATGAAGCGCTGAAGATGTTGCGCCAGTTGGCCAGTACCACTACTTAAAACAAGAGGAGCGATCGCAACTAGAGCCACATTCACATCGCAGTCGTCAATCCTCCCCCAAGCGGGGCACATCTCCTTGCGCAGGCTCTGAAGCTCAATGGACAACTCCAACCTGGCTAAAACTACCGCTGGACATCGACACTGCTAGGGAGTGCCGATACCGCTGATCGCTGCGCCTTTATCTCTGTTAGTGGCGTGATTTTGCGAGTGCAGGGGGCAACGGATTTGATACGGACTTATCAATTCAAGATAAGGGTGCGGGCATCGCCTTGGAGCAGCGGTTGATGCAGGCCTTTGGGACGAAACCTTGGCGATTTTGGCCGAGCTACAAGGGAATATTGCCCAAGCGCCCCTAGTACAATAAAACAGAATGAGTTAGCGCGGTGGTTGCGGGAGTCTTCCACTCCTGAGGAAAGTCCGGGCTTCCGAAAGACCAAGCTTGCTGGGTAACGCCCAGTGCGGGTGACCGCGAGGATAGTGCCACAGAAATATACCGCCGATGGAGGGAAACCTCACAGGCAAGGGTGCAACGGTGCGGTAAGAGCGCACCAGCAACACCGAGAGGTGTTGGCTCGGTAAACCCCGGCTGGAAGCAAGGCGTGCTAGCGCTAAGGAACCAGGGTTGGTCTTTTTCCCAGTTCTTTGCTAGCCAGAGCCGCTAGAGGCACTTGGTAACAAGTGTCCCAGATAGATAACCACCCTTTGAACAGAACCCGGCTTACGTCTAACTCATTCATTCTCATTCATTTTGAAAATCCCTTGTGAGGATGTGCCCTTGAGTCTTTGCCCCCCCTGTTTGGATCGTCTATGGTGAAGCTGGGTTATCTTGGCCCAGTGGGCACCTACAGTGAAGAAGCCGCTCAAAGCTACGCCCAATGGCACCAACAGCAGGGCAAACCCCTGACACTGATTCCCTTGACGACGATCGCTGGCTGCTTGGAGGCGTTGGCCGCCGGAGAATTGGATTTGGCTCTAGTACCCAGTGAAAATTCCGTTGAGGGCAGTGTCAACATTACCCTCGATTCCCTGTGGCGACTGGATACCCTCCACATTCAGCACGCCTTTATCCGTCCCGTTGTCCACGCCTTTATTGCCCAAACAACAGATTTGGCGCAAGTTCAAGCGGTCTATTCCCATCCCCAAGCCCTTGGCCAGTGCCAGCGCTGGTTGCAAGCCCATCTTCCCCATGCTCACCAGTGCCCCGTTACTTCTACTGCCGAAGGGCTGCGCTATGTAGCCCAGTCGGATCGGGTGGGGGCAATTGCTTCGGTGCGGCAGCCCAACTGCACCAACTGCCCATTGTGGCGACAGAAATTCAGGATATTGCCGACAACTGCACCCGCTTTTGGGTTGTCAGTCGCCAACAGGGGGAAGGCTGGCCCAAGGAGGGGGATACCCACACCTCGATTGCCTTTAGCCTCAAGGCCAATGCGCCGGGAGCCTTGCTAAAGGTGCTGCAACTGTTTAGCGATCGCCAGATTAACCTCAGCCGCATTGAGTCTCGCCCCAGCAAGCGGGCCTTGGGGGACTATCTCTTCTTTGTGGATTTGGAAATTCATCAGCGGCCGGCAGTGGTCAGCGACTGTCTTTGCGCCCTCAAGGAAGCAACGGATATTCTAAAGGTATTTGGCAGTTACCAATTTTTAGACCTCGGAGCATAAAGTATCCATGCGTATTGGCATTCCCAAGGAAATTAAAGATCAAGAATCGCGGGTGGGGTTGACTCCCGCCGCAGTCCGCCGCTTGCGAGAGCGCGGTCACGAGATTCGCATTGAGTCTGATGCAGGCGAAAGTGCTGGCTTTAAAAACATTGACTACTGCGCCGCAGGAGCACAAATTGTCAAGACGGCAGCAGAAGCATGGGATGCCGATTTGGTCATTAAGGTC
>DVDZ01000005.1 GCA_015296025.1 Thermosynechococcus sp. M46_R2017_013 | reverse complement strand
GCGCAAAACGGCATTTGCAAGAATACAACCCTTCAAATCTGCATTTGTAAAATTGGCATTGGCAAAATTGGCACCTGACAGATCCGCATTGCGGAGGACAACGTTGGAAAGATCCACATCCACAAAATCCCGCTCTCCCCGTTTGTAAGCTGTCAGAAGTTGTGTTGCCGTCATTCGGGGGGTGACTTTAGCCCGCAGATGCTGCCCAGGGCCTGCGCCGACAACGGGCGGCCCCCCCAGTTGAGTTCCGCTCATCCGCGATTGTCGTAATCGAGCTGCTTGGGCATTTTGGCTCACAGAGGAGGCATAACTAGAATGTTTGGTTACTCTTGGTATCCGGGCTCGGCCTTGACTGGGCGGAGCTGAGAGGGCATCACTGAGATCGTCCTCCTCTGCAGCAACGCTAGGGGTAGCCCCAGCAGTTGTTTGTTGAGATTCGAGGAGTTTTAGATCCCTAAGGACATCCATTGCACTTTGATAGCGGTTTTTCACCGCATCCTCTAGCATTTTGTCAAGGAGAGCAGCAAACTCAGGGGAGATATTTTTGACATACCGCTTCCAATGCCATTCACCCGTGCGCGAATCCCGTTCAATCTCCTTGGGTGATTTACCAGTGAGAAGGTAAACACAGGTAACACCAAGGGCGTAAATATCGCTGGCATAGACGGGACGCATAGCCATTTGCTCTGGTGGTGCATACATGGGTGTACCCACGGCAAAGCTGGTAAATGTGGATAGCTCTGGGGAATTTTCCAGCATCGCTTGAGTTACTTTGTCTTTAACTGCACCAAAATCAATGAGCACTAGCTTGTTGTCAATTTCACGACGGATGAGGTTGGCGGGCTTAATGTCGCGGTGAATCACACCATTTTTATGCAGGTAATCAAGGATGGGCAAAACTTCCTGTAACACCTGCTTCACCTCTTCTTCAGTTTTAGCGCCAAAGCGTTTCACTTCCTGCTGCAGAGTAAGGCCACTAACATATTCTTGGATTAAATAGAATTCATCCCCATTTTCAAAATAACCAAGGAGACGAGGGAGTTGGGGGTGGTTGCCAACTTTACCTAGGGTAGTCGCTTCCCGCAAAAAGAGTTCCCGCGCCATAGCCAAGATATGGGGGGCAGTGGCAGCTGGCCGCAATTGTTTAATCACACAACTGGGATTGCCAGGTAGTTTTATGTCAATAGCAAGATAGGTTGTTCCGAATCCTCCCCGTCCTAGGACTTTAATTGCCTTGTATTGGTCATTCAGCAACAGTTTGCTGCCACAGGCTTGACAAACATCTACACCGTCGGGGTTGTCTGGTTTGACACAGTTCGGGTTTAAGCAGTAACTCATAGGTAGCCAAGGAGATGAACGGCGGGTTCAACAGGGAGGGAAGGATGATAGGGTAACCTGTTTTCCAGTCAGAGCTTACAGGACTGTGCCCCCACTGCTAGCATGATTCAGTATTCGAGAGGACGACTTCGTACTTTTACGATACTCTTTTTTCTTTGCCTCACCCTATCCGTGAAATTACGGAAGTTTGACAAAAAGCTTACAGCCCTTGCAGCTCTTTAAATACGAAATGCACAAGGAGGAAGTTTATCCTGCTTACAGTCTCTACAGTAGCTTTAACTGTTTTCAGGGTTGTTTCCCAGCCTTGTAAAAAGAGCCTTCGTTATGATACAAGGGTAGCACTTTATCATCCCTGCTGTGGCTTTAGCTATGACTTCCCTTGTAACAACTGATTCTAAAAAATCCCTGTGCGATCGCCAGCAGGTTTTAGCATGGCTGACGGAGAATGTGCCAGCACCCCGACTCCAACATATTCTGCGGGTAGAGACGCTGGCGGCGGAGCTAGCTCTACACCACGGTTTGGATGTGGATCGCGCCGCTTGGGCGGGGTTGCTACATGATTTGGCGAAATACTTTCCCCCAGAGCGGTTGTTAAGGATGGCACAGGAGGCGGGGCTACCTATTACAGACGTGGATGAAGCAGATCCCCACTTGCTCCATGCCGATGTCAGTGCCTTGGTGGCGCGGCAACAATTTGGTATTACCGATGAGCAGGTTTTAGCAGCGGTGGCCAATCATACGTTGGGTCAACCGGACATGGATGCCTTAAGTTGTGTCGTGTTTCTGGCGGATAGCCTAGAGCCGGGGCGGGGTCAGACGGTGGAGCTAGAGGAATTGCGCAAGGTGGCTCAGCGAAATTTACAGGAGGCGGTGTGGCGGGTGTGCGATCGCACGCTGTTGTGGCTGATTGATCAGCATCGCTTAATTCATCCGCGCATGATCCTCACCCGCAACTGGGCAATGCAGGTGGCACCAGCAAAACCGAAAAAGAGCGAAAAGAAAAGCACGGCAAAGGTTTAGCGGCCTTGCTACCCTAGAAAGCAGGTTTGACTCAGAGTTGTGTTATGAGCACTGCTTCAGCAACGGCTATTCCCGGTATTTTCTCCGCTGAATTTGTTCAGGAAACGCTAGCTTTAACCCGTCGCCTGTTTATCCAACTGCAACGGCGCCCTTCCACACTGGTGGCGGGAGTGGTACAACCCTTGATTTGGCTGATTCTTTTTGGCGCCCTCTTCCAGAATGTGCCCCAGGGTCTGTTTGGCGACAGCACTAACTATAGTCAGTTTCTCTGCGCCGGCATTATTGTCTTTACCGCCTTTAGTGGTGCCCTCAATGCGGGGTTGCCCGTGATGTTTGACCGCGAGTTTGGCTTTTTGAATCGACTGTTGGTGGCGCCGTTGGCCTCGCGGTTTTCGATTGTTCTTGCCTCGGCGTTGTTTATTACAACCCTGAGTTTAATTCAAGTGACGGCGATCGCCGGCTTGGGGATGCTCCTAGGCACTGGACTGCCCAATGCAGCCGGCATTGGAGTCGTCTTAGCCACGGTGATGATTTTGGTCTTTGGCGTGACGGCTTTGAGCCTAGGCCTCACCTTTGCCTTGCCGGGGCACATTGAATTGTTGGCGGTGATTTTTGTGATCAACCTGCCGTTACTCTTTGCCAGTACTGCCTTGGTACCGCTGTCGTTTATGCCGCGCTGGTTGCAGTGGATTGCTAGCCTCAACCCCCTTAGTTTGGCCATTGAACCCATTCGCTATGTCTATTTGCATCCCGATTGGCAGTTGAGCGATGTGGTGATGGTGGCTCCTTGGGGGTCATTGAGCTTGGGGACTGCCCTATTAATCCTCTTGGCTGTTGCCCTAGGAATGAGCCTGCTGATTCAGCCCCTATTGCGGCGGCGCTTGGCCTAGACTACCCGCAGCGTGAAGCCTTGAGTACACCACTCTCGCACGTCTAAGCAAAATTCATTCCCTTCCGGTTCACTGCTGAGATCCGTTAGGAGACCAAAAACCAAGGCAAGACTATCCTCGCCAGAAATCAACAGGGGTTCTGAATGGCTAGGGTGGCTACTCAGTTGACTAAAACGGGTAAGGGGGCGGTGGCTGCTGATGATAAACACCTTCAGCCATTGGCAAGGACGATTCAGCGTCCAAGTGTAAAGGGGAATATTCAAGCCCGGCGCAACCCCTAACTGCCATGATTGCGTTTGCAGTGGCAGCAGGAGAATCCCCTGACTACTATCCCAAGCAAAAGCGACAATGTTGAGGGGGCGATCGCCATAGTTGTAGAGACTCCAACGGCAGGTATCTCCCTTAGCCAAGGTCAGAGGGGTTTCTAAATTCATGGCCGGGAGCTTGGTGCCCAGTACCTCAGGGAGGGGATTGGGGCTGCGGATCGAGAATTGACGGCTCAACAACTTTGGCGTCGGCGATATTTGTTCGAGGGTTGTACACACGGCCACTTGACTAGAGGTGGGATTGAGCGTTAATGTTAGCCATTTCTGCGCCAATAGCGCGTTCAGCAAGGGATTCAGGCGACGGATACCCGCTTTAGCTGCTTCATTAGTGCCACTACAACTGTGTTGCAGTAGGGTGCCCACTGGCCACTCCAGTCCATAGCTGCCCACTGTTTCACTTTTGGTGAGAACCACATCCGGCAGGGGGTCACTGCTGTTGAGGACGGCAACTTTTTCTTCATTGGTCAGGGCATTGATGGCATCTACTCGCTCAATTTTGCTCAGCTTGGTGTCGAGAGCTACTTGCAAACGGAGATTTTTTCCTAAACGTCGCTGCTGTTCATAGAGGCGATCGCCCACTTGCAGAGGCTGACTGCTAACTCCCTGTGCCATTAGGCCATTAAAACTCGCGATGTTGACAACGGTGGCACCGTCAGCAGTACTCCAGCGACTGTGAGGATGACAATAGGCCAATAGCCAAGGACTAAGGCCGCCACACCAGACTTGAACCGCGCGATCGTGCCCCGTCTGTTGCACCACACCATCAAACCCTTGGGATAGGGTGACATTCCCTGCTAGTCCATCGCTGACCAGATAAATTTCTGCCCCCGTCTGCCAGCGCAGTTCATCGGCTGTGTACATGAAGCTGGTTGTTAAGGGACGCTCGCCCCCCAAAGCTGCTAGATAATGGCTAAAACTAGCAGTAAAAAGTCCCATGGGGACGCCATTCAGGTGTGTTTCTACCCCCAAATCTGCCCAGAGCAGATGCTCTTTGGGGACTTGGCCTGCGCCACGGGGCTCTACAGGTTGCAATGGGGCAAATCGCCAGCGCAACGTCGCTCCTGCAATGGGTGGGGGGCTAAAGCGGGTGTCGAGCCATACCTGTATTCCTTTGACACGCAGTAATTCAGCAAGAGGTAAGATGCCCTCGCCTGCTGCTGTAGCATCTGTCAAAACCAGTGCCGGTTGTTGCTGCCAGCGCGTGCCATAGCCACTAAAGTAAACCAACAGGGGTTGGCCAGAGTGCCCCAGCACGTCTAAGGTTTCTTGGAGAGCATCGAGGGTTGCCGCCTGTTCCGTCAGTAGCGTAATGTCACTGTCCGCCAGTCCCCAACTGTCTAGCAACAGGTTTTTCACTAGCTCAACATCCGTCAGACACCCGGCTAAAGGAGACACGCCCGCCAACTGTGGATAGTGGTTAATGCCAATCAGGAGTGCTCGCCATGGGCGAAGAGCGTCTGCCAAGGAGCCGCCTGTAGTTTGCCAAATCCATGGCATTAGTGTCAGTGCCGCAGCACCGGACAGAAAAGAACGACGGCTTAACCTCATGCCTTACCTCCCAGCACGCCCATCCTCAGGTTCGAGTATAGGCACGATAAACACTTATGAATTAGGACTAGTTCTATTCTCAAAGGTTGTGGACGCAATTGGGTGGACAGTGAGCATAAAACGTCAACTTCTCCTAGGGATCTTCTCCCCGCACAATGAAACAGACGCGCTGACCAATAGTTGTGGCGTGATCACCAATGCGCTCAAGGTTGCGAATGACCAGCAGCAGGATCAAGCGCAATTCCACTGACTCTTGGGGCATCAAGGGGGCAGAGAGCCGCCCATAGAGGCGTTGGTAGTCGGTATCCACTGCATCGTCGCAATTGGCCAAGGCAAGTCCTGCCTCCACATTGAAGTTCGCAAGGGCTGAGAGGGCTTCTGACAACAATAGTTGCGATCGCTGGAACATTAGGCCGATGTCCTCAAGGTAGGGCGGAGGTGGATAGCGCAGCAGCGTTTGACCAGCACAGCCAATTTCAAGGGCATGATCACCAATCTGCTCTAGATCGCAGCAGAGGTGCGACAACATGACTAAAAATCGCAGATCTTCAGCTACCGGAGCTTGCAACGTCAGCAGGGCAATCGCCTCACGATTAAGTTGTTGGGCGCTGCGGTCAATTTCCCGCTCCCTTTGGAGCAACGGCTCAACACTGAGGAGATGTCGCTCAATTAAGACGCCATAGGCCAACTGACAGGCACTTTCCACCAGTGTCCCCAGTCGCAGCAAGTCACTGCGCAGACGTTGTAGTTGCCGTTCAAAATGGGTGGTCACAGCTTTAAACACCCATCTTTAGCTCATCGGCGGGAAGCCCGTGCTCTTCCGAAGGGCAATCTTGCTGCTCAATGTACCACTTCAAGAATGAACACTTTGCGGGGATATTTTGGGGTCAAAAAAGTGAGCCTAGGGCATCGGCTCACTATAAAACGCGAAGGTCACAAGACCAGAGGAGCCTGCCCTCTACGCAAAGCATAAGGGCTGGGAGTATATCTTCCCCAGTGTGCCAGAAAAACGATGAATTGCTCTATAGGTACAGGTGCAAGGACTGGTGTATAAAATATTATACTCAATTTGATTCCTTCATCCCTTGGCGCGATCGCAACAGCGCAGCGGAGCTGTACCGCCTTTAACTTCAACGCTCTAAATGGTTGGCTATCTCATTTCCCTTGGCATCTTCACTGCCACCTTTGCCCTCTTTAGCTTGGGGCTAAATTTGCACTGGGGCTATACAGGCTTGATTAACTTTGGCCACGTTGGCTTTTTGGCCATTGGCTCCTACACCACGATTTTGTTGGGCATTGCTGGCGTGCCGATGTTCTTTGCTGTCCTTGTCGGGGTGGTGTTGGCCATGGGACTCGGCTTCTTAATGGGGATTGCCACACTGCGATTGCGGGAAGATTATCTTGCAATTGTGACGATCGGCATGGCAGAAATTGTCCGCTTAATTGCCCTCAATGAAGACTGGTTGACCCGCGGCGGGCGCGGTGTCTATGGGTTTCCCTTGCCCTTTGTCAACTTTAATCCCAATGTGCCGACCAAGTTGGGAATGATTGCCCTCTTTTGGGGTGTGGTTGGAGTAGCTGCATGGCAATGGTGGCACTGGTTAGAGCGGCGGTATGGGCGATCGCGCCCCCCTTGGCTGCTCCCTAGCTATGCTGCTTTGTTTATTGCCGGTACCCTTAGCCTGTGGGCAGCATTGCTCCCCTTGAGCTTGGGTCGGGGAGTTGCCACTTTTCCTTTTGTGTTGACATGGGTGACCTTGGGTGGGGCGATCGCCCTTATGAGCTATTATTGCCGTCCCGAAAAAGCAGCGGTGCTTGTCATTGCCCTGAATACCTTGGCTGCTGCCCTAGTGGGTCTAGTGGTGAAAGCCTTGACCCTTGGTTTATGGGATTTTAGTTACCGGGCTGGGCTGTTGTGGCTGTTGATCTTGGTATTGGCCTTGGTGGTGTGGCAGTTGGAGCGCTTAATTCATTCCCCTTGGGGACGAGTCCTCAAGGCCATCCGCGAAGATGAAGAGGTGGCCAAGGCCTTAGGCAAAAATGTCTTTGCCTATAAAATGCAATCGCTGCTATTGGGGGGAGCGATCGCAGCAGTGGCAGGGGCTTTTTATGCTTGGCAGCTCACATTTGTTAACCCCGACGGCTTTGTATCCCTAATTACATTTCAGGCATGGACAATTGTTGTCCTAGGGGGAGCTGGCAACAACATGGGTACCCTTTTGGGCGCTGCTCTCTTTTGGGCCTACACTGCACTGACCCGCTTTATTCCCCTAGATGGTGGGCGCTTAGAGGCCCTGCGAATGATGCTGATTGGCCTTGTCCTCATTATCTTGATGATGTGGCGACCCCAAGGTATTTTGGGCAAAAAGGAGGAACTCAGCCTTGGTCGATGAACCTTCTCTTGTGCCCGTCTCTAACAGTGTCAGTCAAGTCCTGCCCTCAGACCTTCTAGTGGCCACGGGGCTGTGCAAAAGTTTTGGCGGCATTCGTGCGGTGGATAATGCGGAAATTCGAGTCGTGCGCGGCAGTATCACTGGTCTCATTGGCCCCAATGGTGCGGGCAAAACTACCCTATTCAACCTGTTGTGCAATTTCCTCACTCCCGATAAAGGCTGTGTGATTTTTGATGGTGCTCCCATTAGTCATTTACCACCCCATCAAGTGGCGCTTCAGGGACTCTTGCGCACGTTCCAAGTGCCCCGCGTGCTCTCACGTCTCTCAGTTCTGGAAAACATGCTCCTAGCTGCCCCACTACAAACCGGAGAGAAGTTGTGGAATAGTTGGCTGCAACCCCTGCGCATCCGCCAAGAGGAACAGGAACTGCGGCAACGGGCGTGGACAATTCTGGAGTCTGTGGGGCTAGCGGCTAAGGCCAATGACTATGCGGGTGCACTGTCGGGAGGGCAACGCAAACTCCTCGAAATGGCGCGAGTGATGATGCACCGTCCCCGCATGGTGCTCTTGGATGAGCCAGCCGCTGGCGTCAACCCGACCTTGATTAATCAAATTTGCGAGCACATTGTCCGCTGGAATCAAGAGGGCGTGACATTTCTGATTATTGAACATAACATGGACGTGGTCATGTCCCTATGTCAGCACATCTGGGTCTTGGCGGAGGGAAAAAATCTTGCCGATGGGCCGCCAAGTGAGATTCAAACCAATCCTGAGGTCTTGAGAGCTTACTTAGGACAGTAACGCTTAAGAATAGCTAAGAATAGCTACGAATTGCTGCTAAGGAGAGACAGCGCTGCTGATCCAATTGCTGAAGGTATTGGCGATTCTGATAGTACTCATGGCGCAGTTTTTCAAGTTTCTCTAGCCGCTCTGGTGCCACACCGGGAATATCATCAATCTTGCTGTTGCTATCGGCAAGTAGGTGATCCAGGTAGTAGCGTAGGGTTTCACGAGCAGGAGATTCACTTAAAATTAGAGCCACGGTTTCCCGCCAAGACTGGAGGATGTGGCGACACCGTTTTTCAATGTCAATGCGCTCAAGAGCGGCGGCAGCGGCTTGGATTACCAGTTCGGGGCGATTAAGACTGATGGCGGTGGTCTCATCTAAATGGAGTAGGGGAGTGATCAGAGAAGCTTCTTCTGCTGCCTCTAGGCGATCAAAAAGAGACGTGACTAGATCTAAGTCCGTTAGTTGCGTTCCGGTCTCGGTTGGTGAATGTAGTGGCCACTCAGCGGTATAGGGATCAAAACCCGCACAGTGTTCTTCTTCGATGGCTAAGATCTGCCGCCACAGCCAACGATGGTGAGAGAAGCTAAATTCTATATCCCGTGCTTTCAGCGTCTGTCGAATCAGGAGGCGATATTCTCCACGGTGGAGGTAGAGGCGCAGTAGCTGTTCTTCAGCCGCTTGCCGCAGATTATAGTCCGCTGGACGTTGCCATTTTTGCGATCGCCCGTGCCAACGCTCACCGCGCACCTGTTGGCGCAGGGATTCTTCAAGGCGGAGCACCGCACGGGTATCGGAGCCTGCTAATTGCTCAGCACAGAAGTGAATATAGTGACTGCGCAGGGCAGCATTGGGGAGTTTTCCCAAAAGACGACTCAGGGCTTGAGTGGCTTCATAAAATTGATCCCCTTGACTGAGGTCGTACTGTTGGATGATGTTCTGAATTTGCCACTCAATCCAGAGAGGGGCTTGCTCCAAGAGGGTTTGGTAGCGATCGCGCCGTACCTCTAGGGATTCTCCGTCATCCGTAAAAAAGTCAGCCGCATCTTTGCCGGCCGGCAATGTGAGAATGCGTAGTCGCAAATCGCCGCGATAGGCCAAATCCGCAGCCTCGCCAATGGCGCGATCAGCAGCCCGCTGGCCCGCCGGGTCAGCATCAAAGTTGAGAATAATTTGCTTCGACTCGGTGTAGCGCAGCAGCAACTTAATTTGGGCTTGACTGAGGGCAGTGCCTAAACTGGCCACCGCTTGGGTAAAGCCGGCTTGGTGCAGCGCCATTACATCAAAATAGCCCTCAACCACAATCGCTTGATCTTTTTGGACAATGGCTTGGCGTGCCTTATCAAGGCCAAAGAGGAGCTGCCCTTTGTTAAAAATGGGGGTTTCGGGGGAGTTGAGGTACTTTGGCTCTGCGTTGCCAAGGGTACGACCGCCAAACCCCACCACCCGTCCTTGGGCATCCATGATTGGGATCATCAGGCGATCGCGAAAGCGGTCATAGTAGCCGCCCCCCGTTTGCCGCGGCATAATCAAGCCCGCCTGCTCGACTAAAGCAGCAGGGTATCCCTTTTGCTCCACAAGGTACGTATAGAGCACTTGCCAACCCGCAGGCGCATAGCCCAAGCGAAATTGTTGAATGGTGTCCTCTTTTAGCTGACGTTGCCACTGTAAATAGTCTTGCGCCGTTTGGCCAATGGGTTGCCGCAGGGCGTGTTCATAGAAACTAGTGGCGATCGCCAGAATCTCATAGAGCTGCTCTTGGAGCGAAAGGCGAGCTTGCAGTGCCTGTTTTTGCTCACTATCGAGGGTACGCACCGGAATCTGATGCCGTTGGGCAAGTTCCAGTACCACCTCCGCAAAGGAGCGCTTTTGCAGTTCCATCAAAAACGTGATGGCATTGCCGCCGGCGCCGCAGCCAAAACAGTAGTAAAAACCCTTGACAGGATTGACCGTAAAACTGGGAGTTTTCTCCTCGTGAAACGGACAGCAGCCAACGTACTCTTGCCCCCGTTTGCGCAAAACAACATGCTCGGCCACCACATCAACAATGTTGACCGCTTGGCGCACCGCCTCAATGGTATCGGGGTGTAAGTGAGGAATTTGCATAAATCACTAGCTTAGCTGATCTCCTTCCACCTAAAAAGATGTTGCAACCTGTGAACGCCATCTTCCAAGGGCAATGGATCCGGTGCGCGGCAAGCAGCCAGCTAACAGGGCAGGGAAGGATAGCGCGAACGGCAGAGCCGTTCTATAATTTTGCTGTCGGCAACAACCACGCCGACCTACGGCAGGGCATGCCGGAAGTGACGCCTGTGGAGACACGAGCAGCGGATACGCACTCGGCCTAGGAATCCACCGAAGCGACTTAAGCTCCGCTTGAGCGCAGTAGGACTCTCTGGCCTTTAGGCTGGGGAGGATATCAACTTCCCTAGGATATTGACGGTGCCCTTGTAAGGCAAGGCACAGAGGCAGGCTTTGAGGCCAAAACTGTTCGTACAGGGAGCAAATCATTCATGAGTATCAGCCGCAAACGACTGGGTGTATTTACCAGTGGCGGAGATTGCCCGGGTCTAAATACAGCCATCCGTGCCATTGTTGCCCATGCCACCTTAAGTTACGGTTGGGAGGTTCTTGGTATCCTCCATGCCACCCAGGGGCTAATTGAGCGTAAGGCAATTCCCCTCAATGCAGAAGGCCTCGGTGGAATGGATGTCTTACTCAACATGGGAGGAACGATTCTCGGAGCAATCAATAGGGGCGATACCCTAGGCCATGCCGATGAAGTTATTGCCGGGTACAATGAATTGGGCTTGGATGCCCTCATTGCCATCTGTGGCGATGGTAGCCTGAAAATTTTACATCAACTGGCTCAGAAGGGAAACTGGAACTTC
Source organism: Thermosynechococcus sp. M46_R2017_013 (assembly GCA_015296025.1). Lineage (GTDB taxonomy): Bacteria > Cyanobacteriota > Cyanobacteriia > Thermosynechococcales > Thermosynechococcaceae > Thermosynechococcus. The sequence goes on along the minus strand of DVDZ01000005.1, from coordinate 27,236 downwards.
CTTGCGGTGCCGAAAACTATTGATAACGACGTGGCTCTGACCGATCGCGCCATTGGCTTTGATACTGCTGTCAATACCGTTGTCGAAGCCCTGAGTCGGATTACCTCCACCGCTGCTAGCCATGACCGCGTATTTGTGGTGGAAGTGATGGGGCGTACCGCTGGTCATTTGGCCCTGTATTCAGGAATTGCTGGGGGTGCCGATATAATCCTGATTCCAGAAATTCCCTACTCCATTGAAGGCATTTGCCAGCATCTCCAGAAGTTGCGCGATCGCTGGGGACGCAAATTTGCCCTCATTGTGGTTGCCGAAGGTGCCAAAGCCCTAGAGCAAGACGCCAACCATTGCCACTATTCCAGTATTGCCCACTATATTGCCGATAAAATTGCCCAGTATAGTCCGATCCCGATTGAATTGCGGGTCTCAGTTCTTGGTCATATTCAACGGGGGGTGCTCCCATGGCCATGGATCGGCTACTGGCAGCAGGTATGGGCCATACTGCTGTGGATCTTGCAGCCCAAGGGACATTTGATCGAATGGTGGCATGGCAGGCAGGGCAAGTCGTCACTGTTCCCATTGCCGATGTGGTTGCTAAATGCCCACGCCATGTGGATCCCGATAGCTTTTTAATTCGTACCGCCCAAGGACTAGGGATTTATGTCGGCGATAAACCAATGCTGCCCTACGTCGATCCCACCCTCTGCCGCAACGAAGTCATTTGCGCAATCTAAGAGCCAACCAATGAATGCTCCGCAAGGGGCACGCCACTCAAGCTAAAGGCTCGTGCCTCGGTAATACGGACACGCACCAGTTGTCCCCGTAAGGTTTCAATATCGCCGGGCAGATACGTGAGGCGGTTGCCATCGGTGCGGCCATAGACTTGTTGCGAATCCTTGGGATTTACTCCCTCTACAAGGATCACCTCTTCCCGTCCGAGATAGCGTTGGGAGCGATCGCCAGCGATCGTAGCCACTAGATGATTCAGCCGTTGGAGGCGATCTTCTTTAATCTCCTCTGGCACCTGATTTTCCCAAGTGGCCGCTGGTGTATTCGGACGCGGGGAATAGGCTGCTGTATTCAGTTGGTCAAAACCCACCGCCGCCACCAAATCCAGTGTGCGTTGGAATTGTTCTTCCGTTTCGCCAGGAAAACCAACAATGGCATCCGCACTAATAGCAGCATCCGGCATATAACGGCGAATGGTTTCAATAATTTGCAGGTAACGCTCGCGGGTATAGCCCCTGGCCATTGCCTTGAGAATCTCATTATCCCCTGATTGAAAAGGAATGTGGAAGTGTTTACACACTTTGGGGAGTTCAGCACAGGCTCGGATCAAGCGCTCCGTAAAGTAGCGGGGATGGCTAGTGGCAAAGCGAATTCGCTCAATCCCAGGCACATCGTGGATGTAGTAAAGCAAATCCGTAAACGTGTGCTGCCGCCGTCCCTCTGGGGTAATTCCCGGCAAATCGCGGCCATAGGCGTCTATGTTTTGCCCAAGGAGGGTCACTTCCTTATAACCTTGAGCCGCCAGTTCCTCAATTTCAGCGCGAATTGCCTCTGGTCGACGGGATTGCTCCTGCCCCCGTACTCCAGGCACCACACAGTAGGTACAGCGTTCATTACAGCCATAGATCACATTGACCCAAGCAGTGACCGTGCTATCGCGCCGGGGTTTGGTAATATCCTCAACAATGTGCAGTGGCTCTGTTGCCACCACTTGACTGCCATTCCACACCTGCTCAAGCAGTTCACCAAGGCGATTGGCATACTGTGGCCCCATGACCAGATCCACCTCAGGAACTCGCCGCAGCAGTTGCTCTCCTTCCTGTTGAGCCACACAACCGGCAACGATCAGCGTTAGGGTGGGGTCTTGATGCTTGCGCTTGGCCTGCCGCCCTAGGTAAGAATAGAGTTTCTGCTCCGCGTTGTCGCGAATCGTGCAGGTGTTGTAGAGCAAAACATCGGCGTCATCTGGTTGAGCGACCGGTTCTAAACCCATGGCTTCCAAGACCCCGGCCATCCGCTCGGAGTCTGCTTTGTTCATTTGGCAGCCAAAGGTGGTGATGTAGTAGCGGCGTGGCATTCCCTCAAAGTGCCCCTATACGTCCGTTACATCATTGGTGGGATTTGTGTCACTAGCACTCCCCTCTTCAGGAGGAGCGGCCACTTTGACCATGGCATGCCGCAACACGCGATCGCCGAGCATATACCCCCGCTTCAGTTCTTCAATGACTGTCCCTTCAGGGTGTTCACTTGTTGCTTCCCGCAGCACCGCCTCATGGAGATTGGGATCAAAGGGCTTGCCTTTGGCCTGCATCGCCGAAACACCAATGCGCTTGAGGCACTCCACCAGTTGCTTGTAAACCCCCTGATAGCTGCGGTGAATTTTTTCTTCCGCCTCTGTTTCGGTTTGAATGTGGGTGCGGGCTAGCTCAAAGCTGTCCACCACAGGCAATAAATCAGCAATGACACTGCATTTGATCTGTAGCTCTAGCTCCTCTTTTTCCCGCTGGGTGCGTTTGCGGAAGTTTTCAAAGTCGGCGGCAAGGCGCATATATTGACTATTGCGCTCCTCCACCACTTGGGAAAGACTAGCCTTGGCAGCTTCAAGGGCAGCAATTTTCTCTAGCAAGTCCGCTGCTTCCGCAGGAGTATCCGCAGAGGCCGCTTCAGACGTTTGACCCTCTTCGTTCGTGGCGGCTTCTGCATGATTTTCAACAACATCAGGAGTAACTTCGCCTTTTTCGGTTTCAGCAGTAGGGTTGGTTATGGTTTCATCACTCATAGGTTAACTCAGATTATGCCCTCTAGACTTTGAATTGCACACCGCAGTGGGTGTAATTCATGCGATTGTTTTACCCTATCACTTTATCCATTGTATCAATAGGGGCGGGGCATCCGTCTATTACGGACTTCCTCATCCTGTTGTAGGACTCTCCCCAAAGGAAAACAATCAGTATTACTCTAGGAGAATCTTTGAAACCAAGGTAATGGATCGTCGTCATTAACCATTAAGTAAATTTTGCTAGACAAAGTCAAGGGTGGGTCTTCATGTCCTTTAGCCGTATTCCATCAAGCTTGATTCTGTGTTGTGCATTAACAGGTGTCCCTGCGGTGCTGGCACAGACAGAGCCACCGCCACGGGAAAACTTTAATCCTTTTGGGGTAGATAATCCCGTCCTACAGCGGGCACGGAATTGGGCGCGGCAGGCAGCAGAGCGAGCCAATGGCGGGCTGAGTCGCTACCGCGCTGAAGCAGCGATGTTTGGGCCTGCTAGTCAATCCCCCTACGTGGACAATGGCGATGGTACGTTTACCTTTCGCTTTCTAGGGGGGCCACCTGCGGCACCGCCAACCATTGAAAGTATTGTCACGGTCAACCCCGACCCAAGCAATCCGATGATTCGCATTGATTACAATGGCCCTATCCGGGCGGTAGCGCCTTCTGCTCAACCATTGCCAGAAATACCACCCTCAGGCAATAGGAGGAGTTTTTAGCGCTATCGGTGCATAGAGATTCACCTATTCAGGAACTCAAAAATCTCTGGCACGCTGCCCCTCGTCAAGGGATCGCTGCTGCGGTATGATAGCGAAAGCCCTAGTGCCTCAATAATTTCTAATAAATCTGTGTCCAGGAGAGTTCACAATGACAACGGCTACCGCTACACCTGAGTTGGACTACCACAGCGATCGCTACAAGGAGGCCTATAGCCGCATCAACGCCATTGTCATTGAAGGTGAACAGCAAGCTCACGACAATTACATTGACCTAGCCAAGCTGCTGCCACAACACCAAGAAGAACTCACCCGTCTTGCCAAAATGGAAGCCCGCCATAGAAAGGGGTTTGAAGCCTGTGGTCGCAACCTCAGCGTGACGCCAGATATGACCTTTGCCCAAGAATTCTTTGCCCAACTGCATGGAAACTTTCAAGCCGCAATCGCAGAGGGGAAAATTGCAACTTGCCTTCTCATTCAAGCTCTGATTATTGAGTGCTTCGCGATCGCTGCCTACAACATTTACATTCCAATGGCGGATCCCTTTGCCCGCAAAATTACTGAGGGGGTGGTTAAGGACGAATACAGCCACCTCAACTTTGGCGAAATCTGGCTAAAAGAAAACTTCGAGACGGTCAAAGCAGAAATTGAAGAAGCCAATCGCGCCAACCTGCCCTTGGTCTGGAAGATGCTCAACCAAGTGGAAGCGGATGCCAAAGTGCTCGGCATGGAAAAAGAGGCTCTTGTAGAAGACTTCATGATTCAGTACAGCGGTGCCCTAGAAAATATTGGCTTTACCACCCGCGAAATTATGAAGATGTCGGTTTATGGCCTAACTGCGGCATAATGGTGGCTTCATCTATCGTTACGTTCTAGTCACCGCACGCTTGTATGTTTGGATTAATTGGTCATCTGACGAATCTGGAGCACGCCCAAGCTGTTGCCCATCAATTAGGCTATCCCGAATATGCCGACCAGGGCTTGGAATTTTGGTGTATGGCACCGCCTCAGATCGTCGATGAGATCACGGTGACGAGTATAACGGGCAAAACTATCTATGGCAAATACGTTGAGTCCTGCTTCTTGCCGGAAATGCTGGCCAACCAGCGGGTAAAAGCGGCAACGCGCAAAATTATTAACGCCATGGCTCATGCCCAAAAACACGATATTGACATTACGGCGTTGGGGGGCTTCTCCTCGATCATCTTTGAAAACTTTGATCTGGAGAAAATATCCCACGTGCGCAACATTGAGCTAGACTTTCGTCGCTTTACGACAGGGAATACCCACACGGCCTATATCATCTGCCAACAAATTGAGCAGGCGGCTCCGCAAGTGGGGATTGATTTGCGTCAGGCAACTGTGGCTGTCTGTGGAGCGACAGGAGATATTGGCAGTGCTGTCTGCCGTTGGTTAAATCGTCGCTTGGATGTCCAAGATCTGTTACTGGTGGCACGCAATCGCGATCGCCTACTGCATCTCCAAGCCGAGTTGGGACGGGGCAAAATCCTCGACCTGATGGAGGCACTGCCACTTGCGGATATTGTGGTTTGGGTGGCCAGTATGCCCAGGGGGATTGAGCTGAGCATTGAGCAGTTAAAGCGCCCCTCGCTGATGATTGATGGTGGCTACCCCAAAAATATGGGCAGCAAAATTCAGCACCCGGAGATTCATGTCCTTAATGGTGGCATTGTCGAACACGCCCTCGATATTGACTGGAAAATTATGGAAATTGTGAATATGGACGTGCCCTCGCGGCAGATGTTTGCCTGTTTTGCGGAGGCCATGCTTCTAGACTTTGAGGGCTGGTACACCAATTTCTCTTGGGGACGTAATCAAATTACCGTCGAAAAGATGGAGCAAATCGGCGAAGTCTCCCGTAAACACGGATTTAAGCCGCTGCTGTTGAACCCTCAGTCAAACTAAAAGGAACCCAATCGCCTATGGCAAACGAACGTCGCACGCTTCTGTTGGAATTTGAAAAGCCCCTCGTGGAGCTAGAAGCCCAAATTCAGCAGGTGCGGGATAAGTCCTCAGAGTTTGGCGTTGATGTCTCGGAGCAAATCCGTGAACTGGAGGAGCGCGCCAAGCAACTGCGCTATGAAATTTTTAGTAAGTTGACCCCTGGGCAAACGCTACAGGTGGCTCGCCATCCGCGCCGTCCCAGCACGTTGGATTACATTCAAGCCATTAGTGAAGAGTGGATTGAACTCCATGGCGATCGCCGGGGCAGTGATGACCCTGCTATTGTCGGTGGGATTGGTCGGCTCAATGGTCGGCCGGTGGTGATGTTAGGTCAGCAAAAGGGGCGAGACACCAAGGACAATGTGGCGCGCAATTTTGGCATGGCATCCCCGGGGGGATATCGCAAAGCCCTGCGTCTGATGGAGCACGCGAATCGCTTTCAAATGCCCATCCTTACTTTTATTGACACGCCAGCGGCTTGGGCGGGGGTGGATGCAGAAAAGTTTGGCCAAGGGGAAGCCATTGCCTACAATCTGCGGGAGATGTTTCGCTTTGAGGTGCCCATTATTTGCACCGTGATTGGTGAAGGGGGGGTCAGGGGGAGCCTTGGCCATTGGGGTGGGCGATCGCCTGCTGATGTTTGAACATGCCGTCTATAGTGTGGCGCCCCCAGAAGCCTGTGCTGCCATTCTCTGGCGCGATGCTCAAAAAGCGCCCCAAGCGGCGGAAGCTCTGAAAATTACGGCTCGCGACCTTCTGAAGCTGGGAATTATTGATGAAATTGTGCCCGAACCGGTGGGGGCGGCCCATAGCAACCCTGTAGAGGCAGCGGAAAACCTCAAAGCTGCTCTATTGCGGAATTTAGCTGAAGTGCAAGCCCTCAGCAGTAGTGAACGGCGGGAGTTGCGTTACCAAAAGTTCCGACGCATGGGGGTATTTAGCGAAGCGGTATGACCCAACAAGTTTTAATCACCGGCGCCAGCAGTGGCATTGGGGCAGCCACAGCCATTGCATTTGCCCAAGCGGGGTTTAATGTCGTACTGTTGGGGCGATCGCCCGCCAAACTGGCTGCTGTTCATGCCCAAGTGGTCGCCTGTGGCGTTACAGCCCATACCTTTAGCGTGGACTTTAGCGATCCTGAACCCCTGCGATCGCGCCTTGATGAGATTCTCGCTAGCGTTGGGGATGTCCATGTGCTTGTGAATAATGCGGGCATGGCCAGAACCGTTCCCCTGATTGATCAACCCTTGGCGGACTGGCAGCAGATGCTCAATGTCAACCTCACCAGTGCCCTCATTTGCTCCCAAGCGGTACTGCCGCAACTGCGGTCTCGCCAGTGCGGTACGATAGTAAATGTTGTTTCAATTGCTGGACGCCAAGTTTTTCCCGACTGGGGCGCCTACTGTGCCTCGAAGTTTGCCCTCATGGCTTTGACTAAAACAATGGCGGCTGAAGAACGCGCTCACGGTATCCGCGTGATTGCCATCTGTCCCGGCGCCGTTGACACCCCCATTTGGGAAGGTGTCGCTGGAGACTTTGACCGCACGGGGATGCTAACTCCCGAACACGTTGCTGACACGATTTTGTACACGACTCAATTGCCGCAAACGGCTTTTGTTGAAGAGCTAGTGGTCATGCCCCTTGGCGGAACCCTCTAGGCTCCTTTTGTCCTTCACTTGTCACTCTTTCTATGACAACGTTCAACATGCCCGATTCGATCATCAACGGTAAAGCGACCACTCCGGCGATCCTGCCGGATCGCAACACTCACCAAGGCAAAGAAGCGATTCTTCACCCACCCCCTCCAGATATTGCTAAGGAAGAAATGATGGCCGCAGTGCGCACAATTTTGCTGAATGTGGGTGAGGATCCAGATCGCGAGGGGTTACTAAAAACCCCCAAGCGGGTCGCTGAGGCCATGCAATTTCTCACCAGTGGCTACAGTCAGTCCCTTGAAACCCTTGTCAACGGTGCGATTTTTGATGAAGGCCACGATGAAATGGTCTTGGTGCGCGACATTAACTTCTTTAGCCTCTGTGAGCATCACATGTTGCCTTTTATTGGCAAAGCCCATGTGGCCTATATCCCCAACCAGCGGGTGATTGGTCTCAGCAAATTGGCACGGATTGTGGAAATGTATGCGCGGCGGCTGCAAGTGCAGGAGCGCCTGACCCGTCAAGTGGCCGAGGCCATTGAAACGGTTCTCGCTCCGCAGGGTGTAGCGGTGGTCATGGAAGCCAGCCACATGTGCATGGTGATGCGCGGTGTCCAAAAACCCGGCTCTTGGACGGTGACCAGTTCGATGCTGGGGGTCTTCCGTGAGGATCAAAAGACCCGTGAGGAGTTTCTGAACTTGATTCGCCATCAGCCGAATTTTTAGAGGCCTCTTTTGGGGGGCGATCGCCCCCCTCAACACTTCAAAAAACTTGGGTTAGGATGAGAAATACCAACATCCTCCTAGAGTCATGGGACACTTACTCCACCGCGGAACCGATTACCTGCGAGGGCAGCCACAGCCAAATTTTTTGAACGTGGGGGTTGCCTACCTGCTCTGGGCTTTCTGCTTCATGGGTTTTTGTGGCGTGCAGCGCTTTTACGTCGGTCAGCCCATGGTAGGTTTTTTCTATCTAACTACGTTTGGCTTTTGTGGTGTGGGTCAACTTATTGATCTCTTTTTGATTCCGGGGATGGTAGATCAGCGCAATACATACTTGAAAGGGCAGTATTTAGCACTGGAAGAGCAGGCTCAAACCACTGCCCTACACCGCTTACTCCAAGTGGCCAAAGAGCAGGGGGGAGTCCTCTCTGCGGCACAAGCCGCCCTTTATACTGGTTTTGATGCCAAACAAGTTGAAGAGTTACTGTTTGAAGCTCAGCGGCTCGGCTACGCCTATGTGTTTAACGATCCAGAAACAGGGGCAGTGCGCTATCAATTTGATGTTTAATTCATGCCACTGCTAGATAATTTTCAACCCATTGGGGCGATCGCCCCCACGAGTCAAGGACTGTTGCAACTCCAGCGGATTGTTGCCACCGGGATTGCTTTGAGCATCTGGGTGCCCAGCCGTTTAGAATCAACACACCCTGGGGTGCAAACCTACGATCGCCCCCTTGCAGTACATCTGCAGGAATACTGGTGCACTATCGGGCTTGGATCTTTGCCTTGGCCTGTGGTGCTGTCGTTCGCTTGATCTCACCCCTTTTGACCCATAAAAGGGAAGACCCGGCGGTTTGCGTTCTGTCTGAGGATGGCCGGTGGATGGTGAGTTTGCTCGGCGGGCATGGGGCGGGGGGCGATCGCCTGTGTCAAGTCCTCAGTGCAGCTATTGGGGCAACCCCCATTCTGACGGGAGCCAGCCATGCTCAGGCTACTTTGCCGTGGATTGCTGGGGGACGGCCTTGGGTTGGCAACGGGGAGCGGGAGACTGGAATGGGGTCGCCTGCCAACAGGCCCAGGGAAAGCCGCTGCGCGTGTATCAAACCTGTGGCAGTTCTCTGTGGCGCACGGCGCTCAATTCAGATCAAGCCGTTGAGTTTGTCAGCACTCCACCCCTAGAAAATGCCGTTTGGATTACTGAAAAAGCGTTACCCCCTGCTCTAGGATCAGGTGTGGCTTGGCATCCACGGGTACTGTGGCTAGGCATTGGCTGTGAACGGGGAACATCCTCAAGTTTGATTCAGCAAGCGGTTGATTGGACTCTTGCCAAAGCGGGGCTAAGCCCACTGGCGATCGCTGGCCTTGCCAGTATTGATCGCAAAGCAGATGAGGAGGGGTTATATCAAGTGGCTCAGGCGCATGATTGGCCAAGCCGCTGGTTTCCCGCCCAAGAATTGGCGCCTGTTGCCGTACCAACTCCCTCAGCAATTGTGGCGGCAGAAATGGGAACGCCCAGTGTGGCTGAAGCAGCGGCAGTGCTAGCCAGTGATCGGGGCTGTTTAATTGTGCCTAAGCAGATCTACCGTCAAGAGGGTGAGCCGGGGGCGGTGACAATCGCCATTGCCCAAGCAGAGCGAGAATTCATTCCCCGTCAAGGTTCCCTCAGCCTCATTGGTATTGGTCCAGGAGCATTGGATCAACTGACCCTCGCAGCACGCTCTGCCCTTTTGGCCGCTGATATTCTTGTGGGCTACGAGCTTTACCTTGAATTACTCGCTCCCCTGCGGCGGAGCGGACAGATGGTGGCCGCCTATGGAATTACCCAAGAACGACAACGCGCCCAAGCAGCAATTGATCTGGCTCAGTGGGGCTTGAATGTGGCAGTGGTGTCTTCCGGAGATTGTGGCATCTACGGCATGGCGGGACTAGTTCTAGAGCTATTGGCAGAAGCAGGGGTCAGCAACCTTCCAGTGGAGGTGTTTCCGGGAGTGAGTGCCGTCAATGCTGCTGCGGCTCGCTTGGGAGCGCCCCTAATGCACGATTTTTGCACTATTAGCCTCAGCGATCGCCTGACCCCCTGGCCCGTCATTGAGCAACGCCTACGGGCAGCAGCGGCAGCGGATTTTGTAACTGCCCTCTACAATCCACGTTCGCGCGAGCGCCGGCATCAATTAGTGGCTGCCAAAGCCATTTTTTTAGAATATCGCTCGTCACAGACACCGGTAGCGATCGTTCGTGCCGCTTACCGCCCTGAGGAGCAGATTACCCTGACAACCCTTGGCGCTTTGCAACCGGAAACGGTGGATATGTTTAGCTTGGTTCTCATTGGGAATGCCAGCACCCGTCGCTTCCACAATTGGCTGATTACCCCTCGCGGCTATTTAGCCACCCTACAGCAGACTTGCCTGACCGAGTAGGTTAAAGCAAACTGAATTGATGACAGTGAGGGCAATTGAGCCTAAGAGGGCACTCCAAAAGCCATTGCGCAAGGTAAACCCATCGACAAACGCAGCGGCAAGGGCAAAAATAGCAGCATTAATAATGAGCAAATAGGCCAAACGTAAGAAAAATAAAGGGGAATGTAAAGAACTTCAGAACCGCTCCCAAGGTGGCGTTCAACAAACCAAAGACAATAGCCGCCCACAAAGCAGTTGTGAATTTATCAATTTCTACGCCCAAAAACGAGAGGCGCGACACAATAAACAAGCTAACACTGGTAACAATCCAAGTAATAAGTAAACCCCACATCTGCAGCTCCCCACAACACTAGACAACAATCAAAACGAAGGGTAGTACTGGTATTCCAAAGATAGCGCTGAACCAGTAGCCAATCAGGCTCAGGAAAAGACTCAGTAGCAGCGAGAGACACAGTGACCACAACAAGTAGGAGGCAAATTTCTGCACCCCTTGCCAAAAGGAATCTGTAGGTACCTCTAACGCATGACCATTGGCAGACGCCGTTACCATCGCGCCATCCTCCAGCAGCGTTGCCTTTATTTTAGGACAAGAATGAAAGCGTAACATTTTAGACATGAATTATTGTTAAGCCCCGCCCTATTAGACGCTGAGGCAATAATAGAAAGAGAGCGCAATGCACACTGAGGTCAGCATGGGACAAGGTTGGCAGGTGGGGCGTGTCTTTGGCATCCCCTTGTATATTGATCGGTCGTGGTTTTTCGTCATTCTGCTGTTTACATTTCTCAATGGCAGTGACTGGCAGGCCACATACCCGCAATGGGGGGCATGGGTATGGGGAATGGGATTTGTGGTTTCCCTGCTGTTGTTTGCCTCAGTGCTCCTTCACGAGTTGGGGCACAGCTTGGTGGCGCGCTGCCAAGGGATCACGGTGCGCTCGATTACCCTCTTTCTCTTTGGTGGCATGGCGGCCATTGAGCGAGAATCCAATACCCCCGGTCAAGCGTTTCAGGTGGCGATCGCTGGGCCTTTGGTCAGTTTTGCCCTTTTTGCCCTGTTGCAGGGAGCAGCCATTTTACTGCCAGCGGATGACCCCTTCCATGAACTATTGCGCTATCTAGCTCATATTAACTTTGTCTTGGGGGTCTTTAACCTCTTGCCGGGGCTTCCCCTCGATGGTGGCCAAGTGCTTAAGGCCGCCGTTTGGAAATTGACGGGCAATCGCTTTCAGGGGATGCGCTGGGCAGCGCGATCAGGACAGCTCTTGAGCTGGCTGGCCATTAGTTTTGGTCTCTTTGTCACTCTCCTTGGCAGTGGCAATGGGCTGTGGTTGGCACTTTTGGGTTGGTTTGCCTTGCAAAATGCCACGCTTTACCATCGCCTCGGCCAGCTCCAAGAAGCACTGCTCACTCTGACGGCCGCTGATGCCATGACACGGGATTTTCGCGTTATCGAGGGAAGGCTATCACTGCGGGAGTTTGCCGATCGCTATCTGCTGTTGGCCGATCGCCAGCCCACGGCTTATTTTGTTGCCACTGAGGGGCGCTATCGGGGCTATTTGGATCCCCACGCCCTGAGCCATGTGGAGCGCAGCCGCTGGGAAGTGACTCCTGTGGAGGAATTGGCCGTACCCCTGCGGGCAATCCCTACCCTTAAAGAAGCCGATTCCCTCGCCAAGGCGGTTTGTACCCTAGAGGAGCAACAGCAACGCTTTGTTACTGTTTTAACCCCTGCGGATGCGGTGGCTGGCATCCTTGATCGCGGTGATATCCTACTGGCTCTGGCCCAACGGTTGCACTGGCAACTGGGGAAACAGGACATTCAACGTCTCAAGCAGGAACGGCATTATCCCCCTGAACTGCAATTGTTGGAACTGGCACACACTGTCCTGCAATTTCAGGGGAGCGATCGTCAGAAGCTAGTGGCTTTACCCACGCAACAAAGATAGATTGACTTAATTGAGTTTAGGAAACGCGCCCTGGAGGACTCGAACCCCCGACATCCGGTTTTGGAGACCGACGTTCTACCAACTGAACTAAGGACGCAAGGCTGCTTACAGCGAGCGATCAAACCGTGCTTTGATACGGGAAGCTTTACCCACAAGGTTACGCAGGTAGTAAAGCTTGGCACGACGGACTTTACCCCGCTGAATTACTTTTATACTATCAATTCGTGGCGAATGTAGCAAAAAGACACGTTCAACGCCCACCCCTTGAAAGACACGACGTACCGTGATTGTGCGGTTAATTCCTGTACCCCGCATGGCAATTACATCTCCCTCATAGGGCTGGACGCGCTCTTTGCCGCCTTCTTGAATTTTAACTCCGACCCGAACGCGATCGCCCACATGAATCACGGGCAAGTCAGTCTTCATTTGCTCCGCTTCAATCGAGCGAATAATGTCTTGGGCGTTCATGACAGTTCCTTAACTCGCAATCTCTTAGCATACCCTAAGCATTTAGACTTGTCTAGGCTAATTTTTACTTCTTGCTTTGCAGGGCTGGAAGCGTATATCCCAAACTCAGCAACATCCGCCGCAGTAGGGGTAAGCTCAAGCCAATGACATTACTGGGGGTACCGATAATTTTCTCGACAAAGGCACCGCCTTGGCCATCAAGGGCAAAACAGCCTGCGCAGGCAAGCGGTTCACCAGAAGCTACATAGGCGGCAATTTCGGCATCGCTAATATCTGCAAAAACCACTTGGGTGGACTCCACCTCCACACAGGTGCGCCCCTGTGCCAGATCAATCAAGGCATGACCGGTGAGTAGGTGCCCGGTTTGACCACGCATTCGTTGCCAGCGGGCGATCGCCACCTCTGTTGAGGCAGGCTTACCATAAATTTCCCCCCCCAGCACCAATACAGAATCGCAGCCCAAAATTAAGGCCGGGGGTAGGTAGGTTTGAGCCACGGTTTCTGCTTTACACCGTGCCAGCAATCGCACGAGTTCTATCGGCGTTGTTGCTTGAATAACCGACTCATCAAAGTTACTGGATTGAACAATTGGATCAATGCCAATCTGTTGCAGCAACCGGCGCCGCGCTGGAGAGGCTGAGGCAAGGACAAAAGGCACCATAGCACTATTTGAAAGTCGCTAACTTGATGATCTCATATTGAAATTATTAAAGCTGCATGAGCTATGCTATTGAGGCCTTATTATCTAGGTGTTGCGTCTGGAGTCAGACAAATGACGAGTGCAGCCCACACCTACACTCCCCCTGGCGGGTTACCCCAGGATGCGCCGTTACCCGATCACTTTTTGCCCTACAAAACCCTCCAGTCGCTACCGGAAATGTGGCCCCTATTGGCGCAACGCCATGGCGATGTAGTGGCACTGCATGCCCCCTACGAAGACCCCGCTACTCGCATTACCTACAGTGAGCTTTATCAACGCATCCAACGCTTTGCTGCCGGCCTGCAAGCCCTGGGTGTTGCTGCCGGCGATCGCGTGGCTCTATTTGCTGACAATAGTCCCCGCTGGCTGATTGCCGATCAAGGAAGCATAATGGCCGGTGCCATTAATGTCGTTCGCAGTGGTACCGCTGATGCCCAAGAGCTTCTTTACATTTTGCGTGACAGTGGTTCAACTCTCCTGCTGATTGAAAACTTGGCTACCCTGCGCAAACTTCAAGATGGCTTAGCGGATACCCAAGTAAAAACCGTTGTTCTGTTGAGTGCGGAAGCGCCAGAGCTTGAACATTTTCCTCTGCGGCTTTTGAACTTTGCTCAAGTTTTTACCGAAGGACAGTACGGTACAGTGCGGGCGGTAGCCATTACCCGCGATGACTTAGCAACATTGATGTATACCTCCGGTACCACGGGTCAACCTAAGGGTGTAATGATTACCCATGGCGGTCTGCTGAGTCAGATTGTCAATCTCTGGGCAATTGTACAACCGCAGGTGGGCGATCGCGTTCTCAGTATCTTACCTATTTGGCACGCCTACGAACGGGTTGTTGAATATTTTCTCTTTGCCTGTGGCTGTAGCCAAACCTACACAACCCTCCGCCACTTCAAAAATGACTTGAAACGTTGCCGGCCCCACTACATGATTGCAGTACCGCGCATCTGGGAAGGGTTTTATGAAGGGGTGCAAAAGCAACTGCGCGATGCCCCGCCCCTAAAACGGCAACTGGCTCAGTTTTTTCTCAATGTGGGTCAGCAATACGTGCTGCAACGGCGACTGCTCACCGGCTTAAGCCTAACAACCCCCTATCCCAGCCCTTGGCAAAAATTTGTTGCCCGTTTAGAAACCTTCTTTCTCAAGCCCCTCTATACCCTAGGGGAAAAGCAGGTCTATAGCAAAATTCGCGAAGCCACTGGCGGTGAAATTAAACAGGTGATTAGTGGTGGCGGCGCCCTTGCCCCCCATTTGGATACCTTCTACGAAGTCATTAACTTAGAGGTGCTGGTTGGCTATGGCCTCACAGAAACCGCCGTGGTGCTAACTGCCCGCCGTTCTTGGGCTAATGTACGGGGATCGGCTGGCCGTCCAATTCCCGATACCGCCATAAAGATTGTCAATCCAGACACCAAAGCCCCCGTTGATTTTTGGCAAAAAGGGCTGGTGATGGCTAAAGGTCCGCAAGTGATGCGCGGCTACTACAACAAACCTGAGGCCACCACTAAAGTTCTAGATGCTGAAGGCTGGTTTGATACCGGTGACTTGGGCTACCTCACGCCCAATGGAGATCTCGTGCTGACGGGACGGCAAAAAGACACGATTGTACTCAGCAACGGTGAGAATATTGAACCCCAACCCATTGAGGATGCCTGTGTCCGCAGTGCCTATATTGACCAGATCATGCTGGTGGGACAGGATCAAAAGGCGCTTGGGGCTTTAATTGTGCCCAATTTGGAGGCGCTAGAGCAGTGGCTTATTGCCAGGGGATACCGGCTGGCATTGCCCAACCGACCTGCACCTGCCGGCAGCGGTGAACTCGTCACCCTGGAAAGCAAAGTCATTATTGAGCTCTACCGTCAAGAACTGCTGCGAGAAGTGCAAAATCGGCCGGGCTATTCCCCAAATGATCGCATTGCAACATTTCGCTTTGTTCTTGAACCCTTTACGATAGAGAATGGTCTTTTGACCCAGACTTTGAAAATTCGTCGTCATGTCGTGAGCGATCGCTACCGCGATATGATTAACGCCATGTTTGAGTAATCTCCATGACAGACCCTATGGATACTAAACTGCTCCTGCGGCGCCAGATTATGGTAAAAGCAATTGTCACTCCTGAGTGGAAAGACGATGCTCAAAGGCAGCTTCAGGCTCAACTGAATCAAGTGGATAGCCAAATTCAGCAGTTGGACTTTCAGCTGCAGCAGGTGATTGACGAGCTGCGTAAAAGCAGTGAAGGAGCGGATGTGATCAATGCCCGTATTCAAGATGTTAAAGAGCAAGCCAACAACCAAAAGGCACAACTCCTGCAGCAAAAAAATGTGATTCTGCAACAACTGGATCAGGTGCAACGCCTAGAAATGGGGCAGGAAGTGGATCAAGGTCAGGTGGATAACTTCTTTTATGTCACCAAAGGAGACAACCTGATCCAAAAAATGCAGGTGGAAATTCTCCTGCGCAATGGCGTCATTGAAGAAATTCGCGGCACGCTTTAACTTTCATTTCTAGTGAATTTGACTCCCTTTCAATTGCCAACCAAGGATAGCAGCCTCTATGATTCGTGAACTGTTCATGCCCGCCCTCAGCTCCACCATGACCGAAGGGAAAATTGTCTCTTGGGTGAAATCCCCCGGCGATAAGGTGGCCAAAGGGGAAACTGTGCTAATTGTGGAATCCGACAAGGCCGATATGGATGTGGAGTCCTTCTACGACGGCTATTTGGCGGTGATTACCGTGCCTGCTGGCGAAGTGGCACCCGTTGGCTCCATTATTGGTCTAGTGGCAGAAACAGAAGCAGAAATTGCCGAAGCACAGGCAAAGGCCAAATCCCTTGGGGCAACCCCAAGTTCTTCTGTGGCGCCGGCCACCACCCCCGCTGCGGCCACGAGTAACGGCTCTGGAACTACTTCTGTGGCAGTGGCTTCTTCTCCCAGTGCCCCCACTGCACCGACTGGGCGAGTGATTGCTTCGCCTCGCGCCCGCAAATTGGCCAAGGAACACAACATTGATTTGAAGACCCTCAAGGGAACGGGCCCCAATGGTCGGATTACCGCTGCCGATGTTGAAGCCTTGCTTGGGGCACCGACAGTCCCCATCACACCGGCAGTGACACCCCCTGCCTCTGTTCCCACAGCTCCCTCTGCTATTGCCCCGGTCGTGGCTAAGGAGGATTTGGTACCCCTGACAACGCTACAAAATGCCGTTGTGCGGAATATGGTGGCCAGCCTTGGCATTCCTGACTTCCATGTGGCCTACACAATTACCACGGATGCACTGGATCAGCTGTACCAGCAAATTAAATCCAAAGGGGTGACGATGACGGTGCTCCTTGCCAAGGCGATCGCCCTGACGCTGCAAAAACACCCGATTATGAATGCCTACTACACAGAGCAGGGGATTCAATACCGCCGCGACATTAACATTGCCGTTGCTGTAGCAATGCCGGGGGGTGGTCTGATTACACCGGTGCTGAAGAACGCTGATCAAGTTGACATCTACAGCCTCTCGCGTACTTGGAAGGACTTAGTGGAGCGGGCACGAGCTAAACAACTGCAACCCGACGAATACAGTACCGGCACCTTTAGCCTCTCCAATTTAGGAATGTTTGGGGTTGACTTTTTCGATGCAATTCTCACCCCTGGTCAAGGGGCAATTATGGCCGTGGGAGCCTCCCGTCCAACAGTGGTTGCCACGGAGGATGGCCTTCTAGGGGTTAAACGGCAAATGAAGGTGAATCTTACCTGCGATCACCGCGTGATCTATGGTGCGGATGCAGCGGCCTTCCTTCAAGATTTAGCGAAACTCATTGAAACCAATCCCCAAGCCTTGACCCTCTAAGCTGACTGTCCTGCTAGAAATCAGGGATGTTTATGGTGGGGCAATTCCCTCGCTGTCTAAAGGGAGCCCTCCGACGGTAAAGGGGGGCAATTGCCTTGGTACCATCGGCAATAGTGGTTCTGGCAAAACACCCCTTTTCCATGGGGAACGCCCACCTGCTTGGGGGAGTCAGTGGTAGCTGGAGGGTTTTAACCAGGGGTGAGGGTTGTACTGCAACATTCGGCGGAATCAATTAACGGGGGCTACTGTGGCCGAAAATATTGCCTTTGACCCTGAAAACTTGGGCTGGCCAATCCCAGAAATGCGGCAGCGAGTGCATCCAGCCTTGGCCAGCACCGGGATTCAATGTTCGGTTGATTACATGCCCCATCAACTGTGGGGAAAAGAAGAACCCCGGAGGGCGATCGCAGGGGTTTTGGCCATACCGCCCCCGTTGGCTCTTGATGATGAAGCCCCGGCTTTTTTAGATCAAGGGAGTTGTGGTACCTTAACCAAGTTTTTGAGAGCCGATGCCACTGCCAGCATCACATTTTAGCCACGACCCTGTCTTGTTGCAGACTGTGTGTAGCCAAGTTTTTCCCTTCGAGTCAGGGCACCTGCCTTCCCTGGGGATGTAGCCTATGCTGCGTCATCGCATTTGGTGGTTGTTCATTCTCTTCTTTTGGAGTCTTTGTTGGACGATTTGGCCGATACAGGCACAAAACTCGGCCTTCATCCGCGGTGTCTGGCTAACCAAAAACGACTTCCCAATCCTCCGCGATCGCCCTCAGTTGCAGGCAGCCCTCAATGAGCTACAGCGGCTGAACTTCAACACCCTCTACCCCGTTGTCTGGAACTCCGGCTATGTTAGTTTCCCTAGTGCCACGGCCAAAAATCTAGGTATCCAGCCCTTTGTGCTACGGGGGATTCAAGATTACGACATTCTCGCAGAACTGACACAGCAAGCTCACTGCCGTCATCTGTTGGTGATTCCTTGGTTTGAATTTGGCTTCATGGTGCCAGAAACCTCAGAACTCGCCCTTGCCCATCCCGACTGGCTCACCCGCGGAATTAACGGTCAAACCACTCGCTTGACGGCGGCTGGAGAAGTAGCTTGGATGAATCCCTTTCATCCCCAAGTCCAAGAATTTCTCACCAACATTGTTCTTGAAGTACTGCGGCAGTACCCAGTGGATGGTGTACAGTTTGATGACCACCTCAGTCTGCCAGTGGAGTTTGGCTATGATGACTACACTCGTGCCCTCTATCAGCAGGAAACTAAAAAGCCCGTTCCCGACAATCCCCGCGATCCGGACTGGATGCGCTGGCGTGCGGATAAACTTACTGCTTTTGTGCAACGTTTGCGGCAGCGGGTGAAACAGGAATTTCCCACTGCTATTTTCTCTCTATCACCAACCACACTGCCGACGGCGTACCAAAGCTTTCTCCAAGACTGGCCGCAGTGGGTCGCCCTAAAGCTCCTTGATGAAGTGGTTGTTCAAGTCTATCGCTACAATCTTCCCAGCTTTGTCCAGCAGTTAACTCAACTGGAAATCCTTCATGCTCAAGCAAAAATTCCCACTGCCGTCGGTGTGCTCACGGGGCTACGTACCAATCCTGTTCCCATTGAACTTGTGGATGCTAAAGTAGAGGCTGCCCTGCGCTCAGGGCTAGGCGTGTCTTTTTTTTCCTTCGAGACCCTGTGGGGGCGAGGCCCTGAACCCCGCGATCGCCGCCAGCAGGCAATTCTCTTTCATTTTCGTCAGCCGCTGCCGAGGCGATTGTTTGCTCAAGGGTGCCCCAAAGTTTAGAGTTTACTGCCACACTCTGGACAAAAGCGATGGGTAGAGATGGTTTTTGCCCCACAGTTGGCACAGTAGATCAATTCAGCAGCCTTCTCGAGCACCTTGCGTTCCGGCAAACCCAGCATTTGCGAATTGGGCTTACCAGGGGCAACCATTGGATAGCAGTTTTCGTCGCGAGTCACGTGGGCATCTAGGAGCACAGGACCATCGTAGGCTAAGACCTCTTCGACAATAGCATCCAAATTGTGGCGATCGCTCACCCGCAACCCCCTAATCCCGTAGGCTTCCGCCAATTTCACAAAATCGGGCATCCCCTTGGCCATATTGGAATGGGAGTAGCGTTCCTCGTAGAAAGCCTGTTGCCACTGCCGCACCATTCCCTGCCAGAAATTGTTAATAATCACCGTCTTGACGGCAATACCATATTGAGCCAGTGTTGCCAACTCTTGGGAATTCATCTGGAAACTGGCATCGCCGCTAATACAAATCACCTGTTGATCTGGCCGTGCCACTTTCACTCCCATTGCCGCCGGCAGACCAAAGCCCATTGTGCCTAGGCCCGCACTGGAAATCCAACGCCGAGGGCCATTTTTCAGGAATTGTGCCGCCCACATCTGGTGTTGACCCACATCGGTGGTGTAGTAGGCATCGGGGGCATGACGACCAAAGGCAACAATCACCTCTTGGGGCGAGAGTTCACCACTAGGTTGGGGGACAACGAGGGGATAATCCTCTTTCCAGACCTTAATCCGCTCTAGCCAAGCTTGGGTGGCGGGTACAACGGCTTCACCACTCTCTTCAATATGCTTGAGTAGTTGCTGGAGGACGGGTTTAACACTACCCACAATTGGCACATCAGGCACACGGTTTTTGCCCACTTCCGCAGGATCAATGTCAATGTGAATTACCTTGGCACGGGCAGCAAATTCGTCGAGCTTACCCGTTACGCGATCGTCAAACCGCGCCCCCACAGCAATGAGCAGATCACATTCACTGACGGCAAAGTTGGCATAGGCAGTGCCATGCATTCCCAGCATGCCCACAGAAAGGGGATGAGACTCAGGAAATGCCCCCTTCCCCATCAGGGTTGTGGTTACAGGAATCTGGAATAGCTCTGCTAATTTGAGCACTTCTTCATGGGCGCCCGCTGTAATTGCGCCCCCCCCCACATAAAGTAAGGGGCGTTTGGCCTCACGAATCAGTTGAACAGCTTGGGCAACTTGACGGGCATTGCCGCGAATGGTGGGACGGTAGCCCCGCAGCTTGACCTGACCCGGCTCGAGGGGTTCGTACTCACAGACTTCTAGTCCCACATCCTTGGGAATATCCACAAGCACAGGCCCTGGGCGACCGGTGGTGGCAATGTAGATCGCCTCAGTAATAATGCGTGCCATCTCCTTGGCGGCGCGCACGACATAGGAGTGCTTGACAATAGGCAGGGTAATGCCAAAAATATCTGTTTCCTGAAAGGCATCGGTGCCAATGGCAGAGCGAGGCACTTGACCCGTGATCACCAGCAGGGGAATGGAGTCCATGTGGGCGGTGGCAATGCCTGTCACTAAATTGGTTGCCCCTGGTCCTGAAGTGCCAAAACAAACTCCCACTTGGCCTGTGGCACGGGCGTAGCCATCAGCGGCGTGGGCTGCCCCCTGTTCGTGGCGCACCAAAATGTGCTGAATCATTCCCTGGGACTCAGCACGATAAAGTTCATCGTAAATTGGTAAAATTGCTCCACCGGGATAGCCAAAAACATGCTTAACGCCGTGACGGCATAGGGTATCAATAAGAATGTATGCTCCAGTTGCTTGCACAGGCCAACCTCGTCGGGCAGTGGTGGTAGATATTCCTAAATTTTAATTTTTCAATTAGGGTCTCGGCAAGAGCGCGAAGACTTGAAAGCATTGAATTATTGGTCTTAAACTCCTCAATGCTTAACATATCTTTGCAACTAGTACCTGCCTCTTTTTGCTACCAAACAATATCTATTTAGTTAGGCAAAATGCGCATTAAGGTTTGACCGTACTCAATTGGTTCAGCATTTTGCACCAGAATTTCCACCACTTGGCCATTGACTTCGGCTTCAATTTCGTTCATCAGCTTCATGGCTTCAATGATGCAAACCACTTGGCCTTTTTTAACTATGTCGCCCACTTCGACAAAGGGGGGTTCATCGGGAGCGGGGGCACGATAAAACGTTCCTACCATTGGCGCCACAATATCCACGGTTTTGCGGTTAGCAGGGGGTGGCGTTGGTTCTGGATCGGGGGTCACAGGTGGAGCAGGGGCAGGGGTGGGGGTGATGGCCGAGGGAGGAGCTGGAGCCACAACCACAGGGGCATTACTACTGATCTGCTCACGCTTACGGAGTTGTAGTTCCAGTTCGCCACTCTTAAGGCTGAGTTCAGTGACGCTGGTTTGGTCAAACATTAATAGCAGTTCGCGCACTTGGTTGAGGTCAAGCTCCACACCCATTACTCCTATTCGCGGCCAAGATACGTATCTGAGCGAGTATCAATGCGAATCCGCTCGCCTACGGAGATAAACAACGGTACCATGACTTGGGCACCGGTTTCGACAATGGCGGGTTTTGATCCACCAGTGGCGGTATCCCCTTTGACCCCCGGATCGGTTTGCACCACTTCTAAAACAACGGAGTTGGGTAGCTCTACCTCAAGCACTTGCTCACCCCATTTAACGATATTGACTTCCATGCCTTCTTTAAGATACTTGGCGCGATCGCCAATTTGGGCAGCGGTGAGGCGAGCCTCTTCATAACTTTCCATGTCCATAAAGACATAGTCTTCACCGTCTTTATAGGTATGCTGCATCGTGCGTTTTTCAAGGGTGGCTTGGGGAACGGTCTCGCCAGCACGGAATGTGCGCTCAATCACGTTGCCCGTTTGCACATTCTTTAGCTTTGTACGCACAAAGGCCGAGCCTTTACCCGGTTTGACGTGCAAAAACTCAACGACTCGCCAAACGGCACCATCAAGCTCAATACTTACACCGGGGCGAAAATCATTACTGGAAATCATGTCCTACCGTGCAGTTCACCAAGCTAATATTGTATCCTTGAGCGTTGCTGTTCCTAACACTGTTTAAGAGATTTCCCTAGAGCCAGATCCATTGCCACCCTTTGCAATTCCCAAGGGGCGATCGCTCCTGTAAATGCTAAACTAAGGATGAATGTGAACGATATGCCAAGGACAGTAACAATGGCTGCAACCCTTGAATTGAGTCAAGAAAACGTCGAAAAAGTCCTTGATGAACTCCGCCCCTATCTAATGGCCGATGGCGGTAATGTCGAACTTGTGGAAATTGAAGGACCTGTGGTACGGCTACGGTTACAGGGTGCCTGCGGTTCCTGCCCCAGTTCAATGATGACGCTACGCATGGGCATTGAGCGCAAATTAAAGGAATCCATTCCCGAAATTGCTGAAGTCCAGCAGGTTCTCTAAGTTACTAGCTGCTGGGGAGAGATAGAGAGTGGCGATCGCGATCGAGTTAACACCAGATCAGATTGATCGTCTGGACTTATCTCCCCTGCAAAATGTCCTCAATCCCCTAATTGCACAGCAGCGGCTTTTAGAGCATCACCAAGCCCTGCGCTTTAAGATTGACTATCCCCGGCCAGCGGATGCACCTGATCTAGAACTTTCGGAATTGCCACCCGTGCGCCTCTGGTTCATTCGTGCCGATGTCTCCTACCCATGGCTGCCCTACGTACTGGATTGGTCGGTGGGAGAACTCGTGCGTTATGGGGCAATGCTCGTACCCCACGAATTTCATCCGCAGCAGGGCATTATCTTCAACCCGCAAGCCCTCGATATTTTTGTAATGACTAAGGTGTTTACCCTTTGGCAGTGGCTTCAGGGACAGGGCTATCCTGCGGCTGAAAAGATCAAGGGAATGGCTGCCATGTTTGGTTATGAGCTGGATAGCCAGCTCTTTACGCTGCTGCAATAGTTATTGGCGATGACTACCACCTTGGGGATTGATTTTGGTACCTCAGGGGCGCGGGCGATCGCCATTGATCCTGAAGGCAACATTCTGGCCACATCCCGTCGTCCGCTTCACCAACCCGATCAGCCCCAAGAATGGGCAGCGACGCTACGGGCATTGACTTTCGATATTCCGAGGGCTATTCGTCAGCAAATTCAGCGGATTGCCATTGATGCCACCTCTAGTACCGTTTTCCTCTGTGATGCTCAGGGGCAACCCTGCTCACCTGTTCTTCTTTACAACGACGATCGCGCCCAAGCTCACCTTCAACCGCTACGGCAGATTTTAGCCGCAGATCACCTTGTCCTCAGTGCTACGAGTAGTCTAGCCAAGCTGTTGTGGCTCCAAAGCCACTATCCAACCGCCGGTGCTGTTTTGGTACATCAAGCGGACTGGCTGGCCTTTTTGCTCCACGGTCAACTGGGGATTTCCGACTGGCACAATGCCCTGAAGTTGGGGTATGACGCGGCAAAGGAAGCTTACCCTGACTGGTTGAACCACCCGCTGCTTGCGCCGTTACAGCCTCTACTCCCTAAGGTCGTTCCCCCCGGTACGGTTCTAGGAAAGGTGACGGCAACGGACTTAGGCCTGTCTCCAGAGTGCCAAGTGTGTGCCGGTACCACCGATAGCATTGCTGCCTTTTTAGCCAGTGGTGCCTCTGAGGTGGGCGAGGCGGTAACATCCTTGGGATCAACCCTTGTGCTGAAGCTTTTGAGTGCCTCTAGGGTAGAGGATTTAGCAACAGGCATCTATAGTCATCGCTTGGGCGATCGCTGGCTGGTGGGGGGCGCCTCCAACTGTGGGGCAGCTATTTTAGCGCAGTTTTTTAGCCCAGAGGAATTAGAACGCCTCAGTGCCCAAATAGATGTCAATCAGCCCACTGGCTTGGACTACTATCCCCTGCTAAAGCGGGGTGAACGCTTCCCCATTAACGATCCCCACCTAGAACCTCGCCTAGAGCCACGACCTGAAGACCCTCGCCTCTTTTTGCAGGGACTCCTTGAAAGTCTAAGTCGCATTGAAGCCCAAGGCTATACACAATTACAGCATTTGGGTGCCTCACCCCTAAAACGGGTTTGGACAGCTGGAGGGGGTGCGCGTAATCGAGCATGGTTAGCGCTGCGTCAGCAATACCTAAGGGTGCCGGTGGCCATTTCACCTCACACTGAGGCCGCCTATGGGGCAGCCCGTCTTGCCCAAGGAACGCTCAACTGGGGTACAACTGCTGCTGAATTTCCAACTTCAGCCGATTGAGGATATGGCGCTGATCCAGTTGACTGAGGATTTGCCGGACGACGGTTTTTGGCCCTGCAGAACCCCAGCCTGCACCGTTGGCAAAGTAGGTTTTGGCCACTTGCCCCATCGTGTAGGAAGACAAGCCAGCAATCCCTGCTTGGGTCATAGCCACAGAGAGGTAAGGGCCAAGGGCAATGCCGCCGCTTACAGGGGTAGCCAATCCCAATAGTCCTTTGAGGGAACTCAGTCCCAAATTGACGGCAAATTCCCCTAAGCTAATGCTGCCCATGGCAAGGGCAATGGTTTGGAGCAGATCCTTGGCGCCTGCGTCTGTGAGTTCAATGTCGTACAGCCGCGAGAGCAGTTGAATTGTCGTCAAGTCAATAACAGCACTGCTGACCATATCCAGCACGGTGATGGGGTTAAGGGCGATCGCCAGCGCCTTGGTCACTGCTCCTTTCCAAATCAGTTGGTTGGCCTCCTGATCTCGCAAGGCCAGCTTGTAGCGGGCCAATTCTTCACTCACCTTGTTGGCAAAGAGCATTGAATTGAGGGCAATCAGGGCTTTCCCTTCCCGCTGTAGCACTTCCAAGATCTTTTGTTTTAGGGGTTCCACTTGGGGAGCACCAACGGTCATTTTCACCTGAACCCGTCCTTGGCTATCCCGCTGCACTTGGGGCACAAGGGGGGCTGCTGCCACCATGACAATTTCTTCGGGGGAAAGAAGTGCTTTGACACGTTCATCGCGGATTTTAATATAAATCGCCTCGCGATCGGCCTCCGGATACTGATCCACTTTGTTAAAGACCAGAATCATTGGCTTTCCTGCCTGCCGTAACTCACTGAGGGCTTGGTATTCGAGACGGGTCAAGTCTCCGGCAATCACAAAGAGAATCAAATCCGCTTGGGCAGCCACCTCCCGCGCTAGCTGTTCCCGTGCTGCCCCATTGACTTCGTCCAACCCGGGGGTATCAATCAGGCGAATAGGATTGCCCCGCTGGGCTGCAGAGATTTGCCAAAGAACACTGCTTTCTTCTTGAGTGACACCATGAATAGGACCTGTGGCAAAGTAGGGTTCCCCCAGCAGCGCATTCAACAGGGAAGATTTTCCCCGCCCCACCATGCCAAAGACAGCAATGTGCACCACACCGTGGTGGAGTTTGTCGAGCATTTCTTCAAGATCAGCGATCGCGCGGGCAAGGGGAGCTTTTTCAGTTCCAGTAGCTTTGCATTCGAGCAGTAATTTTTCAAGGGCACGCTTGGCGGCTTGATAGCTCAGGGCGCTTTGATAGTCCTCAAGGTCCTCAATTGTGCCTTGAAGTTCCCTTAGGAGAGAATTCGGGGGCGATCGCTCTATCACAGTTGCAAAACTAACGGCAAAAAGATTTGCTTTTTATTTTAAGGGTAAGAACGGGACTGGTGCGATTTGAACGCACGGCCTAGCGCTTAGGAGGCGCTCGCTCTATCCGACTGAGCTACAGCCCCAAAAAGATACCTTATTATCCTAGCGAGTTTTGATGCCCCTAGGCTGCTGGGGCGACTGTTGCCCCATTAACTAAAACATCAATTTCCTGAAACAAGCGCCCTAGGGCAGCATTGGGTTCTAGAAATGAGAAGAGATGCTTGTAGCGGAGCTTGCCTTCTCGATCAATCAGAAACTGCGCAGGTAGCGGTGCCCCCAAGGCTTGGCCAGTGCGGTACTGACGAAAGAGGTGGCAACTGGGGTCATAGAGCAGAGGCATCTTTAAGCCCATATCTGTCTTAACTTTCTCGCTTTGCTGGGCATCAGTACTAGTCACCACCAGTACAGCCACTCCTTTGCCTTGAAACGTCTCATAGTTTTCATTCAAGGTTTTGAGATAGGGATAACACAGTGGGCAGTATTGATGCTCTGTAAAGATACGAGTAAACACCAGCAGAAGCGGTTGCTCTTGCCACACAGCCGAAAGGCGTACAGGCGTGTTCAAGCCTACAGCGGGTAATTCCCCATCGGGAACCAGCGCACCTCGTTTCAATTGATTTTGGGGCGGCAGTGGCCATACATTTTGCCAAAACCGGTCATTCAAGAGGCCGCTGAAGTTTGTGGAGGTGAAGAATAATCGTTGTACAGCCATAGCTGCCTCCCCTTGTGGCATAAAAAGTTGCAGCACATTTTCTAGCGATCAACAGATCCCATAATCACATCGATACTGCCAAGGATAGCAACAATATCCGCCACTTTCATTCCCTTCAGCAACTGTGGCAGCACTTGCAGATTGTTAAAATCTGGTGGTCGAATCTTCCAGCGCCAAGGGAAGACGTTATCGTCCCCAATCAGGTAAATCCCTAGCTCCCCTTTCCCCGATTCAACGCGCACATAGTGCTCCCCTTTGGGAATCTTGAACGTGGGGGCAAGCTTTTTGCCAAGGTACTGGTAGTCGAAGCTATTCCACTCTGACTTGGCGCCCTCTAGCATTCGCTTGGCTTCTAGGTTTTCGTAGGGACCGCCAGGGAGGCCATCCAAGGCTTGGCGAATGATCTTCACCGATTCGCGCATTTCTTGAATACGGACAATATAGCGGGCAAGGCAATCGCCTTCTGTGGCCACGGGTACATCCCAGTCAAAGTCGTCATAACACTCGTAGTGATCCACCTTGCGCAGATCCCACTTCACCCCGGAGGCACGGAGCATTGGCCCAGATAGCCCCCAATTGATGGCATCCTCACGACTAATTTTGCCCACACCCTGTAAGCGCCGTACAAAGATAGGGTTGTTGGTGATGAGGCGCTCGTACTCATCCACCTTGGGCAGGAAGTAATCACAAAAATCACGGCACTTGGTTACCCAGCCATAGGTGAGGTCAGCGGCCACTCCCCCTATGCGGAAGTAGTTGTTGTTGATGAAGCGCATCCCTGTTGCCGCTTCAAACAGATCGTAGATGTACTCTCGCTCGCGGAAGATATAGAAAAAAGGCGTCTGGGCACCGACATCCGCCAAAAAAGGGCCTAGCCACAGCAGGTGAT
>DVDZ01000012.1 GCA_015296025.1 Thermosynechococcus sp. M46_R2017_013 | reverse complement strand
GATGGTAAACGGCAGATTGGCTTATCGGCCTTTCGCCGACTGGTCAATACTGCAGAATATGCGGATTTTGGCTTTCAATACTCTAGCGAGCGTCGCCTGAAAAATTTACCCTATCTACGCCGTTTGCCTCGCCAACCCTAGGGCGATCGCAGGCCGAGAATGATCCGCCACTCTGATTCAGTGACTGGTTGTACTGAAAGACGGCAGCCCTTTTGCAACAGCATCATCCGCTCTAGGCCGGGCGTTTGCCGCAGTTCTGGAAGTGTAATGGGAGGTAGAAAGTCCCAGCGGTACTGAATATCCACCATAAACCAGCGGGGATTCTCAGGGGTGCTTCGGGGATCAAAGTAGCGGCTGTCGAGGTTCCAAGCAAAATAATCGGGATAGGCAGGCTTGACAACTTCAGCAATGCCCATGATTGCTGGTGGCTTGGCATTACTGTGATAAAAGAGCACGCGATCGCCCACCTGCATTTGATCGCGGATAAAGTTGCGTGCTTGGTAGTTGCGTACGCCTTCCCAACAGGTGGTTTGTTGTGGAGCTGCCTTCAAATCCTGCCAAGAAAAAACACTTGGCTCCGACTTCAATAGCCAAATGCCTGCCATCAAAGACTCCGCAATGGTTGGTTTAGAGGTCTGCTGTGCCCAAACTACAGCGTAGCAAATCTGCCACCGTGGCACAGTAGGGGGTTAGCCCTAGTGCTTGAGGATTTAGCACCGTCTCATAGGTGAAGTTGCGATAGTTTAAGCAAAAATAATCCCACGGCGACATTTGCACTCGAAATACTCGCACAAAGAAGTTAATCACTGGCAGTGTCAACGGGATTTGCACATAAATAGGCAGCTTTGCAGCAGCACATAACTGCGCCAACATTTCATTGACAGTAATTGGCGGGTTACCCAAAGCCACACGGCGCGGTACTGGATACTCAGGATGTTGCAACAGATAGAGAACCACTTGGGCAATGTCGCGGGCATGGATAAAGTGAAAGCTGGCATCTGCTCGGAAAAAGCGAGCTAACCAGAGCCACTTGAGGACTTCACGCATTCCCTCCGTGATGAATGAGGGACGTTTACCATCAGCCCCTCCCCCAAACACCATTGTCGGAAATAGTTCAATCACGCGATCGCCCACGGGCAATTGTTCAATGGCATGGAGACATTCGTACTTTGAGCGAATGTAATCCGTTCCTAAGGTACCTGCTTCCGGCAGCGGTTCCATCTGATGATTGAGGATACTTGCCGTTGAAAAATAAAAGACCCGCTGGCAGCGTTGGGGATCGAGCTGCCTGAGGAGAGAGCAAGTTTGTTCGCAGTTGATAGCAAAGACGTTCTTTCCTCCCCAAGCAGTTGCCGCCAAGATTGCAACATCGAGGGTTGGCAATAGGGGTTCCAAGGATGTCAGATCCATTAAATCCCCTTGGATCACGTTCACCCCAGATCGCTGGCGAGGCTCAATTTGCAGCCGTGCTGGGTTCCGCACCAGCAAAAAGAGTTCGTGGTCTGTCTCTTGGATCAGCGCCTCAGAGATGTACTGACCAATACAACCACTGGCACCAGTGATTAAGATGCGCATTAGCCGAGGGACTTTACCAAATCAAAGAGAAAGCCCACATTTTCTTCGGGAGTTCTTTGGAGAACACCGTGACCCAGGTTAAAGATATATTTGCCCTTGCGACCCGCCTCGATGATCGCGAGTGCCCGTTCCTTGAGCACCGGCTGTGGGGCAAAGAGCACGACTGGGTCTAGATTCCCCTGAAGACCAACATGAGCAGGAAACTGCTGGCGAATCATGCCGATATCCACTGTCCAATCAAGGCTGACAATATCTGCCCCTGTTGCCGCCATGCGATCAACCACTGCAGCACTGCCATTGATGTAGAGGATGATCGGCACATCGGGATAGACGGCTTTGACCTGCTGAACCACCTGCTTTTGGTAAGGGAAGGCAAATGCATCGTAGTCCTGACGGCTCAGTTGACCCGCCCACGAATCAAAGAGCTGCACCACCTGAGCGCCACAGTCAATTTGGTAGCACAGGTAATCAGCAACAGCAGTGGCCAAATGGCTCAAAAACTTGTGGAGCAAGTCTGGCTCGCGATAGGCCATGGTTTTAATTTCAATGTAGTCCTTGGAGCTTTTGCCCTCAATGGCATAGGCAGCAAGGGTCCAAGGGGCACCCGCAAATCCCAGTACGGTGGCGCGATCGCGCACCTCTTGGCGCAGTGTTGAGAGAATCGGACGAATAAAGGGACAGGCCGCTTCCGGTTCCAAGGAATGGAGTTGCTGCACTTGCTCAAGCGTACGGATGGGTGGGTCAATAATTGGTCCTTTACTCTCAACAATGTCAAAGGGAATACCAATCCCCGGCAAGGGCGTGAGAATATCCGAAAAGAGAATCACGCCGTCTGGGGCGAAGGCACGAAAGGGTTGGAGCGAAATTTCAATGGCGAGTTCAGGAGTTTCTGACCGCTCGCGAAACGAAGGATAGCGATCGCGCAGGTCACGATAGACCTTCATGTAGCGCCCAGCTTGCCGCATCAACCAAATGGGCGGACGCTCAACGCTTTCACCACGGGCAGCACGAAGGAGTAAAGGGGTGGTCATCCTAAAATGTATAATTCCAATCGTTTTCCATGACTCTGGCAGAGTCGCTCAGCAAGCCCTATTGAAGTCAGGTATTGCCTGCGATCCACAGAGTTTAACCCTACAATCATACCCTAGGGGGCGATCGCTCCTACATTTCAAA
>DVDZ01000063.1 GCA_015296025.1 Thermosynechococcus sp. M46_R2017_013 | reverse complement strand
TGCACACCCAACCCCGCTCTGAGACCGCCAGAAACGCCCAAACCTCAATTACAACAGCCCCCCGCTCGCCCCCAACCGCCGCAAGCGCCTACACGACCCACTCCCCCTGAACCTGTGGCCACAAACTCATAGAACCCGTGGCTCCCAAACCCCCTACACCCCTGGCAAAACCCGAACCGACACCACCGCGTCCAGCGCCTACCTTAGTCCCCCCACCGGCTCGCCCCACAAAGAAAGTAGAAAAAGTCGCTGTGGCTCCCCCGCCCTCCAAAGAGCTGAAGGAACCACCCAAAAAAGAAAAGGGGGCGATCGCTCCTGCGAAACCCAACAGTCAAGACCGCATCGAAATTGTGCAACGGGCAGTGCCCCCGGCGCCGGCCAAACCTCCGGAAATAGCCCCCAAGCCCTCAATGCCGCAACTACAACCGCCACCCGCAAAACCTGCTCCCCCGGTGTTGCGGCCACCGAATTTACCGAAGCCCGTTGCCGAAACCGTTGAGGTTCTCGATGACAAGTCCGTTAGCAAAGTTATCAAAGACCGCCACCGTCACAAAGACTTTGATGATGAGGAGAACAAACGGAAATCCTCCCGCGCCGTTAAGTTGCGTGAAGAAGTCATTGATGAAGAGGAAGAACTCGAACTCACCAGCCGCTTAGTGGGGGTGCCCCAAGTCACGGTTGATGTCAGTCAATCGCTGCAACGGCCACCCAAGCCCAAGACTCCTCGTCCGGCTCGCCCTGTTACACCCGTGGCGAAAACTGAAAAAAGCAGCGAGAAAAAACAACCCCGCCATCGCGATCGCCGTCACGAAGAGCCAGCCGAAGCACCACCTCCCGATCGCATTACGATTGAAGGCCCAATGTCAGTGCAGGAGCTGGCGAGTTTAGTGCATCGCCCTGAAGCGGAAATCATTAAAATTCTCTTCTTTAAGGGAATTGCTGCCACCATCAACCAAACCCTTGAGGTGGAAACGATTGAACTCGTGGCCAAGGAATTGGGAATCACGGTGGAAACGGCAGAGCACAAAGCTGAAGCCATAAAAGTTACGGAAATGCTGGAGTCGAGCGACCTCGATCACCTACAGCGGCGTCCGCCCGTGGTTACAATTATGGGTCACGTGGATCATGGCAAAACCAGCCTTCTCGATGCTATCCGCAATGCTAAGGTCGCCCAAGAGGAAGCAGGCGGTATCACTCAGCACATTGGCGCCTACCATGTGGATGTTGAACACAACGGCGAGAAACATCAGGTGGTTTTTCTCGATACCCCCGGTCACGAAGCCTTTACCGCTATGCGGGCACGGGGGGCACAGGTAACCGACATTGCCGTTCTTGTAGTTGCCGCCGATGATGGGGTACAACCCCAAACCATTGAAGCCATTAGTCACGCCAAAGCAGCCAAAGTTCCGATCATTGTCGCCATTAACAAAATTGACAAAGAGTCTGCCCAACCGGAGCGAGTCAAACAGGAACTCACCGAATATGGTCTGGTGCCAGAGGAGTGGGGCGGCGACACAATTATGGTGCCCGTCAGTGCCCTGCAGCAGCAAAATCTCGATACGCTCCTAGAAATGATCCTGCTTGTGGCCGAAGTGGAGGATCTCTACGCCAATCCTAATCGCCCCGCTAAAGGCACCGTCATTGAAGCCCATTTAGATCGGGCACGGGGGCCTGTGGCCACATTGCTGGTACAAAATGGGACACTGCGGGTCGGCGATGTTCTGGTGGCGGGTGCCTGTTTTGGTCGGGTTCGCGCCATGATTGACGATCGCGGGCAACGGGTCGAGGCAGCAACCCCCTCCTTTGCTGTGGAAGTCTTAGGTCTGGCGGATGTTCCTGCTGCCGGGGACGAATTTGAAGTCCTCAGCGATGAAAAAGCTGCCCGTGCCCTTGCGCAAGAGCGAGCCGCCGCCCAACGGCAATCCCGCCTTGCCCAAGCCGCAGCTGCCCGTCGCGTCTCCCTCACCTCGCTATCTAGCCAAGCGCGCGAAGGGGAACTTAAAGAACTCAATCTCATTCTCAAAGCCGACGTTCAAGGCTCCGTCGAGGCCATTTTAGCGGCCCTCAACCAGCTTCCCCAAGATCAAGTGCAGTTGCGGGTTTTACTGGCTGCCCCCGGCGAAATTACCGAAACCGATGTTGATCTTGCCGCCGCCAGTAGTGCTGTCATCATTGGCTTTAATACCACCCTTGCCTCAGGGGCACGCCAAGCGGCTGAGCAGCACAACGTTGATATCCGTGAATATAACATCATTTATAAGCTCCTCGATGATATTCAAGGAGCTATGGAGGGGATGCTCGAACCCGAACTGGTGGAGGAAGAACTGGGTCAAGCGGAAGTGCGGGCTATCTTCCCCCTCAGCAAAGGGGCAGTGGCCGGTTGTTATGTCCTCAACGGGAAGCTCGTACGCAACTGCAAAGTGCGGGTGCTGCGCCAGCAAAACGTTCTTCACACAGGCATCTTGAATTCGCTCAAACGCATGAAGGACGATGTCCGCGAAGTTGCGGCAGGCTACGAATGCGGTGTGCGCCTGGATGATTTCCAACAATGGCAGGAAGGGGATATTATTTATGCCTTCCAGACAGTAACAAAACGTCGTAGTCTTGGCAGCAGTAGCGATAAAAAGTGTTGATGAATCATAACTCTAAATTCATGATCAACCTGATGTGAGGAGGCCGCTGTGGGACTACAGCGTCGAACGTTTTTGCGCCGGGTGGCCCAGGGGATAGGGGCGATCGCGATTGCCGCTGGCAGTAAATTTCTGCTGACAAGCTGTGCCAATCAGGGAAATTCCCCCCC
>DVDZ01000044.1 GCA_015296025.1 Thermosynechococcus sp. M46_R2017_013 | reverse complement strand
GAGGGCACCAGATTTGCCGCCCCCTGCCCCCGGCAGTCGTCGCAGCACCTTTAGTTGGGGATACTGTTGCTGAAGTTCTGTCAAGATGTCGGGAGTGCGGTCGCTACTGTTATCATCAATAATCCACACTTCATAGTCGGGATAATCCAAACAGCAGAGATTCTTTACAAGGCGACCAATGACCGCCTCTTCATCTTTTGCCGCCACCACCAACGACACCATTGGCTGCAGCTTTGCTGCTGTCTCTGCTGTGGAGAGAGCCTGTGGCCTGACCCGCCAGTAGCGCAGCGTTTGCACACTCATTAAGAGCGTTAAGACATAGACTAGCCAAATGCCGCCCACAACTAGATGAAGGGCAATTGTACTGCCCCAGATTAAAGACAGCGCCAAGAAAGCTTTGCGGCGGCGACCCTCAGAACGCGGTTGTAATGGAGGACTTTCTGGGGTGTCAACCCACTCCAACAGGAGTTCGTCGAGGGGATCGGCTTCGTTGTAGAAACTGTTTTCGGGCCAGGAATTCTCCGGCATAGGTCACCTGATTGAGAAACCAGTACTTATCCACTCCCTTAAAGAAGCTAGGAATGAGATAACACCAGACTGTGCAGCCTTCGCAGACGGAGAGTCGGCCTTGGGCGCGGCGATACTCCTCTACCACCTCGGAGGACTTGTACAGTTCGTACAGGCGACCATTGATGGGGACTCCCTTCTGCGCAAAGTGGTAGCACGGTAGCAGCAACTCATCATTGGGGGAAATGGCAATGACGGCATCCACCGCCTTGCAACGGGGATTTTGAGTATTGTTTCCCCCCGCGCGGATGAGGGCTAATGCTGCTTTATTGTAACCAACATTGTTATACTTCTTTGCGTTTTGTTCAATGCTGTCGGCAATTTCAGGGGTGGGGTTCTTTTTGTTGTTGTAGTTTTCATGGGCAGTGAAAGCGGGGTTCAACCAAACCCGTACCCCTAGACTTTGGGCAAACTCAGCCACTTCCCCAATTCGTTCGTAATTTTGGGCGGTGACGGTGTGGTTTAGCACTGGATACTCACCAAGCTCAAGGGCAATTTTGACGGATTCCACCAGCGTGTCAAAAATTTTCACGCCCCGCGACTGATCATGGGTGGCGGCATCAGGACCATCGAGGGAGAAATTCAAGAAATCCACCAAACCCTGAATTTCTCTAGCACGACGAGGATAAAGAATCGTGTTTGTCGTCATGCTGGTAATGAAACCGAGACGCTTGGCTTCACGGTAGATGGCCGGGGCATCGGCACGCAGCAGTGGTTCGCCCCCCGTAAAGTCCACATATTTCACCCCCAAACGTTTCAAATCGCGGAGATTGGTTTGGATGGCGCTAAAATCAGCTTCTTTGCCCGGCTCCAATGCCCAAATGTCGCAAAAGTGGCAACGGGCGTTACAGCGGTAGGTCAGGTAGTAGTTAGCAACCAGTGGACTCATTGGGTATCTTCCTTCATGAATTCAAGCAAGGCCAAGAGGGGTGGGCAAAAGTAGTCAATCAGTTTATGCAAGCAATTGAAAAATTTCTAGATAAAACTTCATCAGAGTTTGAGTTGCTCAACAGTTTAGCACTCTGCTGAGCTCAGGAATGGAGATCTATCCCTTGAAGGAGTTACAAGTTTAGCAATGCTTATTATTGATAAATATTTTTATATAAAAAATGGATTGCTATTTGCTTGGATTATCTTTTACTGTGCGGGTATGTGCAATTGTAAGGACAACGGCATGAATCAACTCCTTGGCCAACGCCCGCTCAGTTCTTTAATGACCAAAATCCGTCAGTGGCTAATCACTTATCCAATAACAACACTAGCGATCGCCCACCGCATCTGCCGATTGATTCCAGCCCAATGGCCCTTTGCCCGGACTTTCTCCCTATTTGGTTATCCAGTGATCACCATTCCCCCTTTATGTAAACTCAATTCCTTTTATTGAAGAGGAAGAGGTCATGAAGCTGCGGTTTCGTGCCCTCACCTACCTCAGGGATGTTTGCCAAGAGGACATCAGCCAATACAGTTCTTTTCTAAAAACCATGGGATAGATCCACCGTGGTAGGGTTCACATTTTTCAGCGTGTTCCATCTCTGTGCCAAGGGCTGTCGATCCAGGCAGCGAGGAACTGACAGTTGCTATACGATTAAGATTAAGATAGATAGCCTTGTATCCATGGTACCGGTCGCATGCTGAAAGCCCTATTTGGCGATCCCAATCAGCGCAAGATTAAAAAGTATCAACCCCTTGTGGTCGAGATCAACCTGCTAGAGGAGCAAATTCAGGCTCTAAGCGATAGTGAGCTACAGGCGAAAACGGCTGAGTTTCGGCAGCGACTCGACAATGGCGAAACCCTCGATGCGTTGCTCCCCGAAACTTTTGCTGTGGTGCGCGAAGCCTCACGCCGAGTTCTGGGGATGCGCCACTTTGATGTGCAGCTTATTGGTGGCATGATTCTCCACGATGGTCAAATTGCTGAGATGAAGACGGGGGAAGGGAAAACCCTTGTGGCCACGCTCCCGGCTTATCTCAACGCCTTGACAGGCAAAGGGGTACACATTGTTACCGTCAACGACTATTTGGCACGGCGGGATGCGGAATGGATGGGACAAGTGCATCGCTTTTTGGGTTTGACTGTGGGGCTAATTCAGCAGCAAATGGCACCCCAAGAGCGGCAGAAAAGCTATGCCTGCGATATTACCTATGCCACCAACAGCGAAATTGGCTTTGACTACCTGCGGGACAATATGGCCACCTCCATGGCTGAGGTGGTGCAACGACCCTTTAACTACTGCATTATTGACGAGGTGGATTCAGTACTAATTGATGAAGCCCGCACGCCCCTGATTATTTCGGGTCAAGTGGAGCGTCCCACCGAGAAGTATCTCAAGGCGGCGGAGGTGGCTCGCCTCTTGAAAAAAGATAAGCACTACGAGGTGGATGAAAAAGCTCGCAATGTAATAATGACCGATGAGGGGTATATCGAAGTGGAGAAGTTGCTGGGGGTAAGCGATCTCTATGACCCCCAAGACCCTTGGGCGCACTACATTTTGAATGCCATTAAGGCAAAAGAACTCTTTCAGCGGGATGTGAACTACATTATCCGCAATGGCGAAGTGGTAATTGTGGATGAATTCACTGGACGGGTCATGGTGGGGCGCCGCTGGAGTGATGGCCTGCATCAGGCCATCGAAGCCAAAGAAGGCCTCGAAATTCAAAATGAGTCTCAAACCCTTGCCACAATTACCTACCAAAATCTCTTTTTGCTCTATCCGAAGTTGGCGGGGATGACGGGGACAGCCAAGACCGAAGAAGCAGAATTCGAGAAAATCTACAAGCTAGAAGTGACGGTAGTGCCCACGAATCGCCCCAGTCAACGGCGAGATTTTCCCGATGTGGTTTATAAAACAGAGCGGGGTAAATGGTTGGCGGTAGCTGCTGAATGCGCCGAGGTGCACGCAACAGGGCGGCCGGTGTTGGTGGGGACTACAAGTGTAGAAAAGTCAGAGCTGTTGTCACAACTGCTGCGGGAGCTGGAAATTCCCCATAATCTATTGAATGCCAAACCGGAAAATGTGGAACGAGAGTCGGAGATCATTGCCCAAGCCGGGCGCAAAGGGGCGGTGACGATCTCCACTAACATGGCAGGTCGAGGTACCGATATTATTTTGGGTGGCAACGCCGACTACATGGCGCGCCTAAAGGTGCGGGAATACTTTATGCCTCGCATTGTCATGCCCCCTAGTGATGACCCAATGATGCTGTTGGGACTGAAGAGGGATCGCGGCGGTGGTCAAGGTTTTAGTCAGGGGGCGCAGAAAAACTGGAAGGCTTCGCCGGGACTTTTCCCCTGTGAGATTAGTGAGGATGCAGAAAAGCTGTTGCGCCATGCAGTGGATCTGGCTGTCAAGACCTATGGCGAGCGCAGCCTGCCTGAGTTGCAGGCGGAGGATATCCTGGCGATCGCTTCTGAAAAAGCACCCACCCAAGACCCCGTGATTCAAGCTCTGCGGGATGCCTTTAACCGTATTCGCGAAGAGTATGAGGTGGTCACCAAGAAGGAACATGAAGAAGTGGTAGCCCTCGGTGGTTTGCACGTGATCGGTACAGAACGCCATGAATCACGGCGGATTGATAACCAATTGCGGGGACGAGCAGGACGCCAAGGTGACCCTGGTTCAACGCGCTTTTTCCTGAGCTTGGAAGATAACCTGTTGCGCATCTTCGGGGGCGATCGCATTGCTAGCATCATGAATGCTCTGCGGGTTGATGAAGACATGCCCATTGAATCGCGACTCCTCACCCGTAGCTTAGAAAATGCTCAGCGTAAGGTGGAAACCTACTACTACGACATCCGCAAGCAGGTGTTTGAGTACGATGAGGTGATGAATAACCAACGACGTGCCATTTATGCTGAGCGGCGGCGGGTGCTGGAAGGGGAAGACCTCAAGGATCGGGTGCTGGAGTACGCCGAGAAAACCATGGACGACATTATTGCCGCCTATGTCAATCCCGACTTGCCGCCAGAGGAATGGGATTTGGAGGGTTTGGTGGCCAAGGTGCAGGAATTTGTCTATTTGCTGTCAGATCTGCGCCCTGAGCATCTGGCTCATCTGAGCGTGCCGGAAATGCAGGCCTTTTTGCATGAGCAAGTGCGTACGGCCTACGAGCAAAAAGAAGCGGAAATTGAGCGTATCCAAACCGGCCTGATGCGGCAAGCGGAACGGTTCTTTATTCTTCAGCAAATTGATCTACTGTGGCGGGAGCACCTGCAACAGATGGATGCCCTGCGGGAGTCGGTCGGCCTCCGCGGCTATGGCCAAGAAGATCCCCTTGTGGAGTACAAACGGGAA
This sequence comes from Thermosynechococcus sp. M46_R2017_013, assembly GCA_015296025.1. Classification (GTDB taxonomy): domain Bacteria; phylum Cyanobacteriota; class Cyanobacteriia; order Thermosynechococcales; family Thermosynechococcaceae; genus Thermosynechococcus. The sequence continues at coordinate 8,487 of DVDZ01000044.1, read as the reverse complement.
GGTTATGAACTTTTTTTGGACATGATGGTGGACATTCGCCGCAATGTGGTGTACTCCCTCTTCCAGTTCCAACCCCAAGTGACACCGCCCCCAGAGGAGGTTCCTTCGTCCTCAGATCAAGGGTAGTCTAGGTATCTAAAGCAAGCCTTTTGTTGCTGGGGCAACCTTGAATGCGACAAGGGCATCTCTACTGACAGCGTCTCAGGATGGGTAAACACGGTTGAGTGTATTGACAACGCTGGCTTATCTAGCTATTGGGAGTGGCATCGCTGTTGCGATCGCAAGCGCCAATATCACCTTGGCTCAGGAGATTCAAGGCGATCGCCTGAACTTAAATGGCCGCGACTACCCCGTGGCCTGGCAGCAGTGGCACGATAGCCAAAATCAACTGCACACGGGCATTAGCGATGGAGGTCTTGCCCATCGCTTGGGGGTGCTCCTTGGGGATACCACGGATCCCTTTCAGCAGCCAGTGGCTTGGTTTCAGCCGCAATTTAGCCCCTTGGCGGCGCGCTTTAGTGCCAATGGCATGTACCGCTATTTGGACATTACGCCGTGGATTGAGCAATACCAGTGGCAGGTACAACCCCAAGGCAATACCCTCCAGATCAGCACTCCGGCGGCACAGATTCTCAGTTGGCGACAGGGACGACAACCCTGGGGCGATCGCTGGGTCTTTGAATTAGACCGCCCCACCCCTTGGCAAGTAAATCGGCTAACATTTAGCCGCACCGGTCTGACGCCACGGGATTTTAGCCTGACAATTGAAGCCAGCAGCCAGTTGGCTGCGATTCCCAATGTCAAGGTTACCGCTACCCCCAACCGCACCGTACTGGAAACCCAAATTCCCGGCACGGCTCGCCCAGTGGCCTCGATGCTCCTGAACCCCACCCGTCTGGTGATTGATTTTCGCAGTGATGCGCCCCCACCCCGTACAATTCAATGGGCACCGGGTCTGCGCTGGCAACAGCAAACTGTTACCCTCGGCAAGCACCAGTTCCCTGTGGATGTGCTTGTGATTAACTCCCAACAGCCGCAGCTGCGGCTGCGCCCCTTGGGAATAACCCCGACAACACTGGTGGGGTTAGCAACAGTGCCTGAACTGGCTCAGCGCTGGCAAGCAGCAGCAGCAATTAATGGCGGCTTTTTTAATCGCGATCGCCAAGCCCCTTTGGGGGCAATTCGCAGTAACGGCAACTGGCTCTCAGGCCCGATTCTCAATCGCGGTGCCATTGGCTGGGACGATCGCGGCCAAATTATTGTGGGTCGGCTCAGTTTGCAACAGCGGGTGAAGACGCCCAGCGGTATGGTGCCCATTGTCACATTTAATTCTGGCTATGTCCAAGCCGGTCTTGCCCTTTATACCCCCAGTTGGGGGAGCACTTACCAAAGTAAAACGGCCGGTGAAGTAGTGATTACAGTCCGCCATCAACAGGTGGTGGGACAGCAGGCCGTCAACGCCCATCAAACTGTCCCCATTCCTCCGGAGGGCTTCCTTCTGGTGGCGCGCAACTTTAACTCCGCCTTGGCAAATTTTCCACCAGGGGCTGCGGTGCAACTAGAAACCACTGCTGTGCCTTCTGTTTTTAATGCCATGCCCAATATTGTGGGCGCAGGACCTCTGTTGGTAGAGCAGGGACGAGTGGTTTTGAATGCGGCAGCAGAGCAATTTGGGGTCGGCTTAGATGCCCAAGCAGCGCCCCGCAGTGCGATGGGCAATCGCAGGGATGGCAGTATGGTCTGGGTAACGACCCACAACCGAGTTGGCGGTATGGGCCCTACCCTTGGGGAGTGGGCTCGCATTCTACAACAGCTGGGTTTGATGAATGCGGTGAATCTAGATGGGGGCAGTTCAACGGCTCTGTACCTGGGCGGGGTCTTGGTGGATCGCCATTCTGTAACAACGACCAGGGTTAACAATGCCATTGGGCTGTTTTGGCAGCCCTCCCCTTAGAGATAGGCCAAAGGATCAGTGGGTTCACCGTTCAAGCGCACCTCAAAGTGGAGGTGCGGACCTGTGGAGAGTCCTGTGGAGCCAACTTCAGCAATGGGCTGCCCCTGTTGCACAAATTGGCCTTCTCGCACAAGCAATCGCTGGGCATGGGCATAGAGGGTCGTCATGCCGCCGCCGTGATCGAGAATGACGGTTTGGCCGTAGCCCCCTGACCAACCAGCAAAAATTACTGTGCCTGCTTCAGCAGCAGAGATTAATGTGCCAAAATCAGCACCAAAGTCAACACCGCTATGGAAACGCTCTGTGCCCAAAATGGGGTGAATGCGCCAGCCAAAGGGGCTGGTGAGTGGTGCTTGTACAGGATAGGCAAGCCGACCACTGCGGGGCAGGGGCGGGAGACCCCTAGGGACATAGCCGAGGCGCTGGTGAATCAGTTGCTGAATGGCGGCACTATCATGGGCCAGTTGGGCTTCAATGGAGGCAAGGGCTTGGCGATCGCTCCTGAGGCGAGCAATGAGTTGCCGTTGGTTAGCCGCCTCGCGCTCATAAATGACCCGTTGCTGTTGCAGTTGTTGCCTGAGTGCTTGAATGAAGTGCTGCTGCATCTGAATCTGCCGCTCCTGTTGCTGCAGTTGCTGACGATCGCGCACTAGGGCAGCTAAGTGCCGGCGATCGCGCGCATACACTTGACGCAGGCGACCCTGTTGCGCCAGCCAATCATTGAGGGTTTCCGCCTCAAAGATCAAGGCCCATTGGGGAATTGCGCGGTAGCGCTGAAGCCACCGCAGGCGATCGCGGATCACGGCCACACTGGCTTCATAGCGGCGGCGAAGAGTCTGCTGCCGCACTTGGAGTTCCCTGAGCAGCGTTGTTGCTGCTTGCAGGCGATCGCTGGCGGCCATTAACTGCTGTGTTGTCTTGTCCACATTGGCCTCTAAGCTCTCAAGGCGATCGCTGGCCGCTGCCTCAAGGCGTTCCAATTGCCGACGCTGTTGACCCACTGCCTGTTGGTGTTGCTGGTGTTCTTGAATTACCCGCTGCCAATACTCCAAGTTCTGAGAGGGAGCCGCTGCCCAGGCAACCAAAGTGACACTGAGTGTCACTATCAGTCCCAAGCAAAGGTATAGGCCATAACGGTATTGCTGCGGCATTGTCTTTTCTCAACAGACGCCTTGAAAAACTACGCCGCTGTAGATGGCATTATCCAACCTTTGCTGCCTGCTGGAGAAAGCGAATCGCCCACTGCGGCTGTCCACCCCAATGGAGATGGAGATAACTCGCATGGAGGCGAGGATTGCCCCAGCCCTCCGGTTGGCCATTCAACTGCCACAGGGGTGTAGGGGGGGGGCACACTCAAACAAGAATAGTGAAATTCATGGCCTTGAACGGTATCTCCTGCCTGCATACATACGGTTGTTTGCAAAGCCGTGGCTTGGCGATAGCCCAAGGTAAGTTTTTGACCCATGTAGGCCACTGTTGGGAGATGTCCCACAAAGGAATAGTTATTTCCCTCTAGGGTTTGGAGTCCTTGGCTGAGGTACATCAGGCCACCACACTCGGCATAGACCGCTAAGCCCCCTTGAAGAGCCTGCCGCAGGGATTCAAGGAACGCCTGATTTGCCGCAAGTTCGGGGGCAAACACCTCCGGAAAGCCACCCCCCAAAATCAGACCGTTCAGACCTGTGGGCAAGTGAGGATCGCGGAGGGGGGAGACCGGCACTAGCGTTGCTCCTAGGGCTTGGAGCAGATCAAGCATGTCAGCATAGTAGAAGTGAAAGGCGGCATCTTGGGCAATGCCAATGGCAACTGAGGGTAGAGGAGAAACCGCAAAAGGGGCAATTGAAGAGGTCACCCCAGGGGCAAGGAGGGGGGTGAGCCGCTCCCAGTCAAAACAGGTCTGTCCCAAATGGGCTAGGCGATCGCCTAGGCGTTGAAATTCTTGGGATTCGTGAGGTGGAACCAAGCCAAGGTGGCGACTGGGGAGTGCTAGAGCCTGATCGCGATAGAGGACGCCGAGAATGGGCACGCCCAAGGGGGCAAGGGCGGCCTCTAACATTTGCCGATGGCGATCGCTGGCCACGCGATTGAAGACAATGCCAGCAATCTTCAAGGAGGGATCATAGTGGCAAAAACCATAGACAAGAGCCGCCGCCGACGCCGCCTGTTTTTGTACATCCAAGACCAGCAGAATGGGGGCATCTAGGAGTTGAGCCACCTGTGCCGTACTGCCCTCTTGGCTGCCACCACGACCATCAAATAGCCCCATCACCCCCTCAATGAGCACTGCCTCCATCCCCTGACTGTAGTAGCCGACACAGGCGCGGATATAGTCAGCACTTGTTAGCACGGCATCGAGATTGCGGCAGGGGCGGCCACTGAGGGCGGTATGAAAGAGCGGGTCAATGTAGTCTGGCCCCACCTTAAACGTTTGTACCCGCTGCCCGCGGGCGGTTAATGCTGCATTCAAGGCAAGGGCAACCGTTGTTTTCCCCACACCACTGCGATCGCCTGCAATCACCAACACCATGGTTAATCTTGTTCCTCAAGAAAAATCAATCTATGGCCAAAGTTGTTGTCCTGCTTACATTTCAGGGAGATTCGCCACCTTGGCAGCCGCAAGAGTAATCCCCCACCCCTGTAAGATAGGAGACTAAGCGTTCAATCTACAGTTGGGTCAGGGTCTATGACAGCGGTAACTTCAGTGCCCAGTTTCTGTGAAGGAATCCAGTATTTTGGCAACGATTGGCCAGACTGGGAGCACTATGGTCAAGCCCCCCTCCTAAATGCCCAACAGAGCGCCTTAACAGACTTAGATGCCCCTGCAGCTATCTATCAAACCCTTCTTTATGCCGACGCCCTCCGCTATTTAGTTTTGCAGATGACCGGCAGCAAGGCCTCAGGTCACCCCGGCGGCTTTGCTAGTCAAGCGGAAGCCTATGCAGCACTGGTGATGCTGGGGCACAAGAACATCATTACGGAAGTGGGGCACCATGCCCCCGGTTTCTATGCCGCCCTTTTCTTGGATCGTTCCCTAGAAAAAATGGGCATTTATACAGTTCAAGACCTGCGCGATCGCTTCCGTGAAAAACATGGCTTGCTGGGTCACCTCTCTGGCTATATTCCTGGCGTTCTTGCTCCCGCGGGCCCCCTTGGCCAGGGGCAACATTTTGCCATGGCCGCAGCTTGGCTGCACCGCCAGATCCTCTTTCCCTTCACTTTGGGGGATGGCGGTCTTGGCGAACCCTACGTCATGAGCAGTATGCTGCACTTCCACACCGCTTTTCCCGAAGTGACCAACTTTCTGCCCGTTCTGGTGTGGAATGGCTTTAGTCAAGAGCACCACAGCATGATGTCCACCAAAAGTAATGAGGCCATGATGGCCTATTGGCACGGCAATGGCTTTCAAGAGGTGGTGCTGGTGGATGCCAAGGACTTTGACGATAGTGACCAAGAAGGGGATTACGTGGACAGCACCCAGTTTTCCTTTAGCCAGCGATTGGCCTTTATGCAGGCGGTGCTCAAAGGAGTTCAAGAAGCAGCGCGATCGGCGCTTGCTGGCAAGCTCACAGTCTTTATCCTCAAGCAACTCAAGGGTGCCGGTGTTCACGCCAAGGGGGCAAAATCCCACAACCTCTATGCTCAGCACACCCTCGACAACCCGGAGATTGTCAGTGCCCTCAAGGCCCGCGCTCTTGCCCCTGCGGCTTGGGAACTAGTACGCCAAAACTGTGTTGCGGCGGCCGGCGGCCCAGCGGCGGAGGTGGTGGTCACTGAGAAAATTTTAGACTTGCCCCCCCTGGGGGACATTCCCCTTGAAGCCTATGGGTTGGGGGAACAGAAGGTCGCGACAACGGCGATGGGGCGGATGGTTGCAGTGGTGGGGCAGCGCGATCGCCGCTACCTCGTCACGAATGCCGATGGCAATGAGGCCTCTGGGATTGGCAACATTAACCAAGCCCTGAAGATCATTCACCCGACGCCGGATCCCCTGTACAACCAACTGCCCAATGGTCAAGTCTATGAACCCCTCAGCGAAGATGCCTGTGCGGGTCTAGCGGCTGGGTTATGTTTGATGGGCAGCCGCAGTCTTTGGTGCTCCTATGAATCCTTTGCCATCAATGGTCTTCCCATTTGGCAAACGGTCACCCAAGCCATGGCCGAACTGCGGCGCCCTACGCCCGCCACGGTAACCCTCTATACTGCAGGTGCCCTAGAGCAGGGACGCAATGGTTGGACGCATCAACGCCCAGAAATTGAAGCCTACTACGCTGCCCTATTGCGCAATGGCAATGTCTTTGCTCTCTTTCCTCCTGATGCCAACAGCATTCAAGTCTGCTACCGCTGGGCACTGACGGCACAAAACAAGGGAATTGCCATTTTTGCCAGTAAAACACCACTGCCTGTGCGCACCACCTTCGCCCAAACAGAACAAGCCCTTGATGAGGGTGCGGTGACCCTCTACGAGTCTGCCAGGGGGGATTCGACACTGGTGCTGGCGGTGCTTGGGGATATGATTTTGCAACCTGTGTACAGTGCCTTATCCCAGTTAGAACAGCTTGGCTGTCGGGTGCGAATTGTCTCGGTAATCAACCCGCGGCGGCTGTATCGCCCCACAGATATTGCTTGGCAAACCTGTGCTGAACCCGACGGTGGCTTTGCCGATGAGGCCACCTTCCAGCGGCTCTTCGGCGGCGATGCCCTCCTAGGGGTAACTGGGGGGGCTGCGGCTCTGCTCGAGCCGATTCTGCTGCGTGCCACCTGTCCCCGCGATGTCTTGGCGTGGCAACGGGGAGAAACAACAGCTAGTCCTGCAGAACTGATGGCCTACAATGGCCTCACTCCCGAAACTATTTGCGATCGCGCCCGTTCATTGCTGAAGTAAGCGCCCATGACTGCTGCCCATCAAAAAGCCCGTGGCCTCAAGCCCAATAGCCCTCGCCCCGCCAAGGCGCTGTGCAGTGAGTGTGGCCTCTGTAACACCTACTATATCCACTACGTCAAGGAAGCTTGCGCCTTCCTCAATCAGCAATTTGAGAACCTTGAGCAGCAAACTCATGGCCGTGCCCGTGATCTTGAGAATTGGGATGAGTGCTACTTTGGTGTGCATCAACAGATGTTGGCTGCTCGTAAAACCGAACCCATTCCAGGAGCGCAGTGGACAGGTATTGTTAGCAGTATTGCCATGGCCATGTTGGAATCGGGACGGGTTGAGGGCGTTGTCTGTGTTCAAAATAGCGAGAGCGATCGCTTTAGCCCCAAGCCCGTAATTGCCCGCAGCCGTGAGGAGATTCTAGCCGCCCGCGTCAATAAACCCACCCTCTCTCCCAATCTTTCAGTGTTAGAGCAGGTGGAACAATCTGGTCTCAAACGGTTGTTGGTGATCGGTGTCGGCTGTCAAATTCAAGCCTTGCGAGCTGTACAGGACAAACTCGGTCTTGAAAAGCTCTACGTTCTAGGAACTCCCTGTGTAGATAACGTCACCCGTGCCGGGCTACAAAAATTCCTTGAAACCACGAGCCGCTCCCCCGAAACCGTCATTCACTACGAGTTCATGCAGGACTTTCGGGTACACTTCAAGCACAGCGACGGCTCCACAGAAACGGTGCCCTTTTTTGGCCTCAAGACAAATCAACTCAAGGATGTTTTTGCCCCCTCGTGCATGAGTTGCTTTGACTATGTGAATGGGCTTGCCGATTTGGTTGTGGGCTATATGGGTGCTCCCTTCGGTTGGCAGTGGCTGGTGGTGCGCAACGACTTAGGCCAAGAAATGCTTGACCTTGTGCGCGATCAATTGGAAACGCAGCCCGTTACGAGCGCCGGCGATCGCCACGCTGCCGTGCAACAAAGCATTCCTGCCTACGATCAAGGCATTACACTCCCCATGTGGGCGGCCAAACTAGTAGGCCTAGTGATTGAGCGGATTGGCCCTAAAGGGCTTGAATATGCCCGCTTTTCCATTGACTCCCACTTTACCCGCAACTATCTCTATGTGCGGCGCAACTACCCCCAAAAACTTGCCGCTCATGTGCCTGCCTTTGCCAAAAAAATCGTTGATCAGTATCAACTCCCTGCCCAATAACCGCTATAAAAAAAGCCCCCCCTGTGGGGAGCCTTATTTGGACTTATCACTAGAGAGGTTTAGGAGCCACCTGCTTTAGGCTTCAATGCTCGGGGCAATCATCGCCACAGGAGCCGATTCACCGCTAGCCAAGTCGAGGGGGAAGTTGTGGGCATTGCGTTCGTGCATCACCTCAATACCAATGTTGGCGCGGTTGATGATGTCAGCCCAAGTGTTGATCACGTTGCCTTTGGCATCAATGACTGAGTGGTTGAAGTTGAAGCCATTGAGGTTGAAGGCCATCGTGCTAATGCCAAGGGCAGCAAACCAGATGCCCACCACCGGCCAAGCGGCGAGGAAGAAGTGCAACGAGCGGCTGTTGTTGAAGCTGGCGTATTGGAAGATCAAGCGACCAAAGTAACCGTGAGCCGCCACAATGTTGTAGGTCTCTTCCTCTTGACCGAATTTGTAGCCA
>DVDZ01000060.1 GCA_015296025.1 Thermosynechococcus sp. M46_R2017_013 | reverse complement strand
AATCCTCGGCACTGAGGGGGAGGCCAGTTGGCCGGATATATTGGCAGCAACAGGGGTTCTAATTGTTGGCGCAGCGCTTGAGCCGCTTGATAGCGGCTCGCAGGATTCAGCGATCGCGACTGTTGAGGTAGTTCCGTACTAGAAGATAGTGTTCAGGAGTCATCTGTTCCCAGTGAGCCAGCGATCGCAACTCCTGCACCCAAGCCGCCTGTGGTTGTTGAAGGGTTGTTGCTTTAGGAGCCAACCGCCTTGCTTGTTCATCTTGAATCACAAGGGTACCTGCCACCATATCTCCTAAGCGTTTTTCTGATCGAGATAACGCCACTAGGAATGCCCCTATACCAAAAAAAGCAAAATCAATAGGCTGGAGCAGACTGCGCAATGTGGCTTCCCGCAAGCCAATGGGGCGGCCATTATCCTGAACAACCCGAATTTCTGCATAGCGCTTGCCGGGGGTTTGCCCCTGCCAGTAGGTTTCAAAGAAAATGTAATAGCCGTTGTAAAGGGCAAACATCCCCAATAGATAAATGCCCAAACTCCAAGCTTGAATACGGTGGCTACTGGTGGGTAGCACCTCAATCAGCCACGGGTAAAGGGCATAAAAATAGAGGTACCCTGTGACCAGCGAAAAGAGTACAAGCGCTGTGTAGAGAATTATCTGATCAATGAGCCAGGCTAAAACACGGCTACCGATTCCGCCAAGGGCAAAGTCCAACTCAATACTTTCAGGTGTGCGTAGTGTAACTCGTCGCAACCAGCGCAGGGGATCTACTGCCTCAAGGCGGACTTGAAACGCTGCTCCTTCATTGCGTACCCGCAGATCCCAGTAGAGCACTGCCTTGATCCCTTGCCACAGGGGCAGGAGTAAAACAGCCACAAAGAAGCCAGCGACGGGAATAATGACTACCCCATTGAGGATATTGCCAAGGAGATTGGCGGGAATCGTGGCAAGGGAAGCAACAAAGAATACGGTTAGGGTATGCCACGCCTGTCCCTGGGTCAGTTGCCAACTGCGCTGAACAGACTTGAGGGGTGTACGGTCGGGTTCGAGAGCCAAGATGACATCCACAAGGGAAAGCCGTGCCATGACGTAGCTAATCACCAACAACGCAAGAAGCCCTAGGAACAGAATGCTCAGCAAAAAAGTTAAAAAGAAGAGGTTTTTTGTAGGTTCAGTTTGGATATTCTGCTCCAGCAATTGCACCAAAGGCACACCGACCAAATAAATTAAATAACCGATCGCCCCCAAGACCCCGCAAACTATGAGCAAAATGAAACCCACAATTAGCGTGGCCAGCAAGTAATTCAGCATTTTGGGAAAAATGAAGCGGCGGGCTTCCGATTCTGATTCCTCAAAGGCAGTGAGGACAGCGTAGATACGGCGGGAAAGCAGAGCACCACTGGCCATTAGTCGTGTCCAACCAAAAAGATAGAAGGGCAAGGCCGCTAGGATACTGATGCCTGCGCCTAGGAGAAACGGAGTAACATCATTGATCGCCCCAGCAAGAAGCCCACCCATAATGAGGGCTACAACCGCGATCAGCACGGCGGCAATGGTGAGCAAAAAAAACCACCCATGGGCGAAAAGGCTCAAAAGAAAATAGCGGTTGCCCTGATGGCGGTATAGTTCTAAAGCAATCGTGACTACATTGCCACTAGAGAGAGAATGGGGCAGCCGTCCTCGCCGCTGAAAGAGCCACATTCGCGATACCCAACCATTTGAAGATCGAGATGATCCTAGCGTTTGCGCCCATCGTTCCCTGCGCCAGCTTTGTAAAATTTGTTAACATTGGAATAATTTAACCCTTCTTTTTCTTTGGTCATCGCTGTTTTTGTTCTGTTTTCGATTTCTATGGCTGAGGTGTGGACATGAACCCCTCTGGCCAGCCTAGGTATTGGTTACGTTTTGGCCAGTTCAAGGAGCACGTATGGCACTGTACGCAGAACTACATCGGCATTTGGGTGGCTCAGTTGTACCCCGTATCCTTTGGCGATATTTTCAGCGGAACGATCGCGCCCTCGCTGATCGCTTTCCCAACTACGAGGACTTTGAAACCTTTTATACTCGCCCCCGCCAGTCTCTAGAAGAATACCTCGAACTCCACACCCTTGTGGAGAGTGTGCAAACACCACAGACATTGCCCTATTTCATTTTTCGTCTCATTCGCGGCGCCTATATTTTTGAAAACTTGGCTTATTTAGAGCTGCGCTATACTCCCTATCTGCGCACGGATCCGCAGCGCTCTGAGAAGGAGCGCATTGAGCAGATGGCAGAGATTGTGAAAACGGTGGGTTTGGCTTGCCAAGTGCCAGAGTACCCAATTGTCACTAGCCAAATTCTCTGTATGCACACGCGGCTCCCCTATGCGGTCAACCGCGCCATTGTGGATCTGGCGGCGAGTTTTCCTCAGTTTGTCTGCGGCATTGATTTGGCAGGGGGCGATAGTGTCTATGGCGATCGCATGACGGAATTTATTGAACTCTATGCCTATGCCCGCGATCGCGGCCTGAAAACCACTGGTCACCTCTACGAAACGGTCAATGGCTGCTATCCCCAACTGCTGCCATACCTGCAACGCATTGGCCATGGGATTCAAATTCCCCTGCGCTATCCAGAGCTGCTCAAGGAAGTGGCAGCTGCAGGTCAATGCCTAGAAGTGTGTCCAACAACCTATTTTCAAACGGGTACACTGGAGAGCTATGCACAACTGCGGCTAGTCTTTGAACGCTGTTTTGAAGCGGGAGTGGATGTGGCCATCTGTACCGATAATGCGGGTCTGCACAATGTGCGGCTGCCCTTTGAGTACGAAAACTTGCTCACCCACGACATCCTCAACTTCAAGGAGTTGCAAGCCTGCCAAGAAGCGGCCTTTCGCCATGCCTTTGCCTGGCCCCATGCTCAACCACCAACCTTACTGTTGAGTAACTTGCTCCAGGGCAATTCTCCCCAACCCGCACTTACAAGCTACGGGATCCAGTAAGATCAGCCTATGAGCAAGATTGAACGCATTATCGGTCGTGGCCTGCCGCTGCGGGGCAACGATATTGATACCGATCGCATCATTCCAGCGCGGTTTCTCCGCTGTGTCACCTTTGACGGCCTAGGAGAACACGTGTTTGCTGATGACCGCCAATGGGGAGATCATCCTTTTAATCTGCCCCAATACCAAGGAGCAAAGATTCTAGTCGTCAATGCCAATTTTGGTTGTGGCTCTAGTCGTGAACACGCTCCGCAGGCGATCGCCCGCTGGGGAATTCAAGCAATAGTTGGTGAAAGCTTTGCCGAAATCTTTGCCGGGAACTGCCTAGCGATAGGAATTCCTTGTCTGACAAGTACACCCGAACAGATACAAGTGCTACAAACGCTCTTGGAAGATCAGCCCGGTACAGAACTCACCCTAGACCTGCACGCCCTGACCCTAAAGGCGGGCGATCAAGTTACTCCCTTAACTATGGCTGAAAGTACGCGGCAAATGCTGATCTCCGGTCAATGGGATGCCTGCGGTCAACTCTTGGCCAATCGCGACGAAATTCACGCAGTAGCAGCTCGCCTCCCCTACATGCAGTGGGCGGTTAGCTAACCCGTTGCACTAGCCACAGCCAACTGCCAAACAGCCAACGCAGACCTTGCCAACGGGGCGATCGCCCCAGTGCAATGACCTCTGGCAGCTCAAAAAGCCGGTACACTGCCTGTGCCCGTTGCCACTGTCGTCGGTGTAAAAACCGCCAAGTTCCCGCCAAGATAAACTGGTGAAAAAAGTCACACTGGCACTGCCGTAGTTTCTGGGGTGAGAGAAGGTGTAAATCGGCAGCGGCTGTAAAGATCCGCCCGAGGGTGGCCAAGGTCTGGGCTTGGAACATTCCCATTGTCAGAGCTTGATCATGGATCCTGTAGGCGGCGGTGGCGCGGGGAACGGTATAAACTCCCTTTTGGGCAAAAAATCTTAGCCATTGATAAAGATCTGTGGCTTCAGCGTAGGTGGGGTCAAAATAGCCAACCTCGTCGAGGAGCGATCGCCGCCAAACCAAGGCTGGAAAGCGCACAAATGAAGAATGCCGCAGCAATTGACTAAGAGCTTGCGCCGGGGAGAGCCATTTCTGCTGCCGTGGCATCTGTCGTCGCAGACAACGCTGCTGCTGATCCACCAAATGCACCCCAAAAAGAAAGACATCAAACTGGCTGCTGTACTGGGTGAGGGTTTGCAGAATGGTGGTGATCCCTTGGGGCAGGAGGTAATCGTCATCGTGCAAAAGCAGAATAAACTCCCCTGAGGCCTTGGCCAAGCTAGCATTCCAATTGGCCACCATGCCTAAGCGCTGTAGATTATGCTGGTAGTTCCAGCGGCCTGACCATGAAGCCAGTAAATCTGCAACTACTGCTGGCGCAGGAGAATCATCGGTAATCACTATCTCCACCTGCTCATGGTGTTCGCGGGGTAAAGCGGCCACGATGGAGTGCACTGCTTGTAGAAGTCCTTGGGGACGGTTATAGGCGGGAATGCAAACACTCAATAGCGGGAGTTTGTGCCATTTTGGCGAACTTGCACAGTTTGCTGCATAATCCATCGGCGCGGTGCGTTAGGGAAAGGGACTTTTGGGCACTGATTTCGGAGCGATTGCCATGACCTCTGCCACCATCGATCGCCAACGTTTGCAAGCGGCTTTGGCTGCCCTCAACCTTAGTTTAGAGGCAGAACTCACCCAGTATCGCTGCCATCGCATGGTACAGACCCACTCCCCCTTTGAAACCCCACCTGTTTCGGAAACTACAACGCCTCCAGAACCGAGTGTCCCTTCGCCATCGGCCACAGAGCCTGTTTTATCAGCAGCTCCTTCTGTTGTCGGTTCTTTAGCTGTAACCCCAGAAACTGCGCCGGCCACTGAGGAACGCCCAAATGAAGCGCTCCCCGATCCATTTCTCGCCTTTGACCCTGCAGATTTAGCAGAACTTTTGCCCCAATCCCACGCCAGTGATGCCTCTGTTGACCAAACACGTCCCTTTGTCTCCACCCGTGAGCTGCTCAAACAGGTACGGCAACACCGGCAGCGTCCTTGGTTTCAGCGGCGCGAGAACAATAGTCAACATTTGGTGCAACGCTGGTTGATTGTGGTGGGCATTTTGGCGGGCTTTAGCGGTGCGGCGCTGTGGTGGTTTAGCCACCGGCCTTCCCCCATTGTCAGCAAATCGCCCTCCCCCGCCAGTCCCACTCCTGAATCACCAGCACCGACACCGCCAGTAGGGCCTGATATGACCGCACGGGAATTTCCGGAAGTGAATCGGAGTACCCTTGCCCAATTGGAACCTGCCGAGAGTCCTTCGCCGAGTGCCTCTCCCACCCCTGCCTCCGCTGAACCGGAACATACGATACAACCCTTTGTCGAAAAAATGCCCAATGGTCGCTACTATGTGCTTGCTCCCTACAAAGAGCCTGCCGATCTAGAAAAAGTCCAAGCTGTCGTGCCCGATGCCTTTTTGGTCGGGGATGGCAACCAAACCGAGATTCAACTGGGGATGTTTGTTGATGAGGCCTCTGCCCAGGCGATGGTGAATCAATTGCGCGATCGCCTTTAGGGGATAAGCCAGCGATCGCTGGCATTGCCGTACTGTTTCTGCCACTGGAGCCAATTGATATTTTCCCCCTCTAGGCGAAAGGGATAGGGAGCTTCACTCCACCAGTGATTATCCTGCAATCTCAGCGTTTGCAAAAAAAGTTTCCCCTTAAGGGTAGTCAGCAGTTGCTCTTGGCGGCTACCAATCCAATTCCCCTCTAGGTGCCAATCTTGGGACATCAGTGTAACTTCTTTACCTGTTTCAGGCAGTGTCACTGTGCGGGGCGTAGGATCACGGACACCAATTTGTGCCCCTTGGTTTTCCCAAATCCAGTTGCGGCGCAGGGTGACATTAGCAGCGGCCCAGCCAAAAATGCCGGGAGTCTGCAGGTAGTTGGGGGCAACGCTGTAGTTGTAGGCAATCAACGAGTCCTCAATGGTTACTGGTCCTGCGCCTGCCTCTAGAAAAAGACCAACAACGGCATTGCCAACGAATTGCGATCGCCGAATCTGCACGTCTTGATTGTCGGTGTCCAGCCACAGACCTGCTGCTTGATTCCCAATGGCGCGGTAGCGATCAAAAACAGCTCGGCGGAGGTGAAAGTACTTATCCCCTGCATCCCAGGTGTAAAATCCCGCCCAAGCTCCTCGCCAATTATTCCCTTGAACCAGCACCTCCTGAACCTTAAAGTCTCGTAAATAGACGCCCGCCATGCCCCGCCAGCCATTTTGCAGAAACTGTGTTCGCTCCACCTGCAGGCGATCGCTGCGGTGACTCTCCAAGCCTCCCCAGTTATTCCCCCAAAAGATACAATCCGCTATCTGAATATCATGACTGCCCTCAATGCGCACTGCTTGGGTAAAGGTGCCGCCATAGTGTTCAAAACGCAGTCCCACCAAACGAATAAAACCGCTGTCCAAAATGCGCAGCGCCTCACGGTGCACTGCCACTTCTAATTGATGGGGCGAGATGCCCGTTGGCAGAGCCACATAGAGTTGCTGCTCACTCTCATCAACATAGAAATCATTGCCCTGCAGCTCACGAAGCGAGAGTCGCTGCCGCAGCGGCCGGTCGGCGAGCCACACCAATTCCCCCCGCTGAGCCAACAGAGGTAGTTCCACGTTGTAGTCTGTCCAAGGGTTGCCGGAGAATCCCCAAGCTAATGTCCAAGGGTGACGGTAGAGGGCAACTGTTGCAGTGAGGGAGACCGCTTGCCAGTCTGACCATTGTTGGCTGCCGCGCAAAATCACAGGCTCCCCAGCTTTAGCTATCAACCGCAGGGGTATCTGACGGCCGCGGATTGTTCCCAAAGCTTCACGGTAAATCCCGCCCTGAATGTAAATCTCTGTGGGGCGATTGCTCCTTTGAGCCCATGCCAAGGCAGCGCCAATGGTGCGGAAAGGGGTTAGTTCTTTGCCTTCATCACTCGCTTGGGGATGGGTGGGATTCACCTCTAAAATCAGGGGTGGGGCAGGAAGCGCTGTCATTCTTGGCTGCCAACTTAAAAACAAGACAAGACAAAGCCCCACCGCCAGTATGGAGCGCCACTTCATCGCCGTTGGGGACGGGTTAAATAGGGGAGCCACAGGGCGATCGCTGCCACAAAAATCAGCAGCAAGCCAAGTGGCATTTGAATTGATTGCCAGAAGAGAAATCTTAGGGATACCGCTTTAGCATTCTGTACCGAAAAAAGGGCGATCGCCCCACTGCTGAGCATCCAGAGTAAAAACAGCAAAAAGCGGCGCATTTACTTCCCTTCAGCTTGGCGAATCATCTCCTCCGTCTTATGGTAGCGGTTATACGTAGAAAAACCCCTAAACATTCCCTTAAGAACGCTATTCAGTTGCTCGCGGGTACTGGCACTGGCCGTACTTAGAGGTGCCGGCAAAAAGCGATCGCCAAAACCGACAAAGACCAAACCGACCACCAGTACAGGCAAAATCAAGTCCTTGACACGCATAGGGCAAACCTCCAAAGAATGATGGGGAATCGCAAGAACGCGCTAACAGGGAGAAAAGATAACTGATAGTTTTTAATGTGCCTCAGGATTATCAATAACTTTCAGCCTGTGCAAAACATGGCGATCGCAGTTACAGAAAATCTACAACGATAATCGATAATCGCCAACAAAATACCAATAAAAACAAACTGCGAAATACCCATGAAATCTCTGGCAGAGTTGTTGCTACTATAGTAGGCAAGCCATCTAGACTCCAACGCGCCCTATGGTCAACACCTCGTCATCTTCCTCTCGCAAAGCACTGACTGTGCGCGGCAGAGCCGCCAGCCCCACAGAACGCGCCATTGTTGCCTCTGGTTACGCCAGTATTGATCAGGTGCGGGAAGCTATGAACACCGCCCGCAAAACAGGCAAATCCCTAGTGAGCGTGCTGCAGGAGATTACGGGCACCACCATGCCCCCCGATGTGTTGCGCCAGTACCACAAGCAACAGCTTTTTGAACTTAAAGTCATCTACGGTGTCGATTGCCTCGACCCCGAACTCAATCGCTTCCCCACCGAACAAATCGAGGAACTGATCAACACAATTGTACCGATTGACACCTGTCGCACTTACCAAGTCATCCCCGTTGCCAAACACCTCGACGCCGACCCGCCCTATCTGCTTGTGGCAATGGTGGATCCCGATAACCTTCAAGCCATTGACAATCTCACCCGCTTACTTCGCGCTCACAACCTCACCCTCAAGCGCATGGTCATCACCTTAGAGGACTACCAACGCCTCATTGACCCCATTCTCAACAAACAGGTGGCCGAAACCGCTGCCAGCAAAAACGCCCCTGCTGCGATTGGTGAAATCAGCATTGAAGAAGACATCGAAGCCATAGGGGGTCTCGAAGAACTAGAAGGGGACCAAGAGGTTGACCTTGCTGAAGCTCTAAGAGGGGCAGAAGACGCACCTATTATTGCCCTAGTGAATAAAATCTTGGCCAAAGCCCTCACCGAAGGGGTTTCTGATATTCACGTTGAACCCCAAGAGGAATACTTACGAATTCGCTTCCGCAAAGATGGAGTGCTCCACCAAGCCTTTGACCCCCTGCCGAAGAAAATCGTACCCGCTGTAGTTTCCCGCTTCAAAATCTTGGCTGACCTCGACATTGCCGAGCGGCGTGCTCCCCAAGATGGTCGTATCCGTAAAATGTTCCAAGGCCGACGGGTGGACTTTCGGGTGAATACCCTTCCCAGCCGCTGGGGTGAAAAAGTGGTACTGCGGATTCTCGATAACTCCGCCACTCAACTCGGACTCGACAAGCTCATTACTGACCCTGAGAGCCTTGCGCTTGTTCGTGAGATGATCAAGCGTCCTTTTGGTCTAATCCTCGTTACAGGACCGACCGGTTCAGGGAAAACCACCACACTATACTCGGCACTTGCCGAATGTAATAACCCCGGTGTCAACATCAGTACAGCGGAAGACCCCATTGAATACACGCTCCCTGGCCTGACCCAGGTACAGGTGATTCGCGAAAAGGGCATGGACTTTGCCTCCATTCTGCGCGCCTTTCTCCGCCAAGACCCCGATGTGATTCTTGTGGGGGAAACTCGCGACAAAGAAACAGCGAAAACGGCTATTGAAGCTGCCTTGACCGGCCACTTGGTTTTAACTACGTTGCACACTAACGATGCGGCCAGTGCCATTGCCCGTCTCTCAGAGATGGGGATTGAACCTTTTATGGTCTCTGCCTCCCTGATTGGCGTTGTGGCTCAGCGACTAATGCGGCGAGTATGTAGTGAGTGCCGCATTCCCTATACACCCAGCCGCGAAGAACTAGCGCGCTTTGGGCTATCTGCCTCCAAGGATGTGAACCTGACCTTCTACAAAGCAAATAAACTCACACCAGAGCAGATTCAAGCTGCCAAAGCCAGTGGCCAGCCCATTTGCAGTAAGTGTGGCGGTGTTGGCTACAAAGGGCGCTGTGGGGTCTATGAAATTATGCGGGTGACGGAGCGCCTCCAAAGCCTGATTACTGAGGGAGCCCCCACAGAGCGGATCAAGGAAGCAGCAGTTGAAGAGGGCATGAAAACCCTCTTGGCCTATAGCCTGAACCTTGTCAAAGAAGGCGTCACCACCCTCGAAGAAGTAGAGCGCGTCACCTTTACGGACACAGGTCTCGAATCAGAACTCAAGGCCAAACGTAAAAGTTCCTTAACTTGCCGTACCTGTGGTGCCGAGGCGCAGCCCGAATGGTTAGAATGCCCCTATTGCATGACACCCCGCTTTGTGGATTGACAAGATGATTCATATCTAGTGACAACTTTCGTGTTGTTGACCAAACTACCTAGACGAGGAATACCCTATGGAGCTAATGATTGAAGACCTAATGGAGGAAGTGGTGGCCAATGGCGGCTCCGATTTGCATATCTCTGCTGGCATCCCCCCCTACATTCGCATCAGTGGCAAGCTCACACCGACGGATCACGAGCCACTCACCCCAGAACAATGCCAGCGCCTAATCTTCAGCATGCTCAACAATACCCAACGCAAGCACCTAGAGCAAAACTGGGAGTTGGATTGCTCCTATGGGGTGCGGGGGTTAGCACGGTTTCGCGTCAATGTCTATAAGGATCGGGGAACCTATGCTGCTTGCTTGCGGGCTTTGAGTTCCAAAATTCCCACGTTTGAGCAGTTGGGATTGCCCAACGTTGTCCGCGAAATGACTGAGCGGCCACGGGGCTTAATTTTGGTGACCGGACCTACAGGATCAGGGAAAACCACAACTTTGGCGGCGATGATTGACTTGATCAACAAAACCCGCGCCGAGCATATTCTGACGATTGAAGACCCCATTGAGTTTGTCTATGAACCCATCAAGAGCCTAATCCACCAACGGCAAGTGGGGGAAGATACCAAGAGTTTTGCCAATGCCCTGCGGGCAGCACTGCGGGAAGACCCCGACATCATCCTCGTGGGCGAGATGCGTGACTTGGAAACGATTCAGCTTGCCATTTCAGCCGCGGAAACAGGTCACTTGGTCTTTGGTACATTGCACACCAGTTCTGCTGCCCAAACCGTTGACCGTATGGTGGATGTGTTCCCGCCAGAGCAGCAGCAGCAAATTCGCGTCCAGTTGTCGAACTCGTTGGTGGCGGTCTTTAGCCAAACCCTGGTTCCCAAGAAAAATCCCAAGCCTGGCGAATTTGGCCGAATTATGGCGCAAGAGATCATGGTGGTGACCCCTGCTATCTCTAACCTGATTCGCGAAGGAAAAACCTCACAAATCTATTCAGCAATTCAAACGGGAGGCAAGCTGGGGATGCAGACCCTCGAAAAAGTGCTAGCCGATTATTATCGTGCGGGAATCATTACCTATGAAGCAGCCATGGCCAAGTCCTCACGTCAGGACGAGCTACAGCGTCTCATTGGCACGGGTACACCTGCGGCAGCAGCACGCTAGTTAGTTATCGTTGATAACAGAAGGGGTATTGAGTCATGGCAACCTATGAAGTGCGGATACGGGATGCCCAAGGCAAGTACAAAACCGTCCGCGAGGAAGCTTCAACACCGCGGGAAGCACGCATGGCCTTGCAACTGCAAGGGGTACAGGTTCTAGAGGTCAAAGAAGCCCAAAAATTCACCCTTAAGTCCGACATCGACCTTAGCTTCCTTGCAAAAATTACGGTGAAAGACAAGGCCATCTTTGCGCGGCAGTTTGCAGCACTTGTGAACGCAGGTGTGGCCTTGGTGCGCGGGATCGGTGTGTTGGCCGATCAGTGCACGAACCCAAAACTGAAAAAAATCCTCATGGCTGTCAACAACGACATTCAGCAGGGGAGCAACTTGGCGGATGCAATGCGTCCTCATCCAGAGGCCTTTGACAATCTTTTCATCGCTATGATTCAAGCCGGGGAAACCGGGGGGGTGCTAGATGAAGTACTCAACCGCCTCTCCAAACTGCTAGAGGATCAAGCCCGACTCAACAACCAGATCAAGTCTGCCCTGACGTATCCCGTTGTGGTGGGTCTGCTGGCAGTGGGGATTTTCTTGGGGATGGTGATTTTCCTCATCCCTGTTTTTGAAGGAATTTTCAAACAGTTGGGTGGGGAATTGCCCCCCTTTACAGCCATGATGGTGGCGCTTAGTCAGTTCCTGCGCACGCCCCAGTACATGGCTTTGTTGATTCTCTGTGTGGTTGGTTTGGTCTTAGGAATTCGTTTTTATTACAAGACCCCCAATGGTCGCCTCACAATTGACGGTTTGTTATTGAAGCTACCTCTTTTTGGCGAGTTGGTGGAAAAAACAGCGGTGGCACGCTTCTGCCGCACGTTTGGCTCACTCTCCCGTTCAGGGGTACCAATTTTGCGCTCCCTTGAGATTGTCAGTGCTACAGCGGGTAACCAAGTGATCGCCAATGCGATTGACCGTGCCGCGAAGGAAGTCCAGACCGGGGGAATGCTCAGCCTTGCCCTACAACAGGAACGGGTGTTTCCTGTTCTTGCTACCCAAATGATTAACGTGGGGGAAGAAACAGGCGAACTGGATAAGATGCTGATGAAAGTGGCAGACTTCTATGAAGATGAAGTGGAACAGGCGGTGAAGTCGCTGACGAGTGTGATGGAACCCTTGATGATTGCGGTGCTAGGGGGTATGGTAGGGTCAATTCTGGTGGCGATGTACTTGCCCATGTTCAAGATCTTCGATCTGGTCAAATAACCCTCGTCATGGCACCTCGGTCTCCGTCGCGCACCCATTACGATGTTCTTGAGGTGGCACCCACCGCCTCTTTAGCGGAGATTCGCCGTGCCTATCGGGAAAAGAGTAAGCTCTACCATCCCGATACGACAACATTGCCAGTAGCGATCGCCCGGGAGGAGTTCCATCGCCTCAATGAGGCCTATGCAGTGCTGACGAATCCAGAACAGCGGCAGTGGTATGACTTGCAATTGCGCTTGCGGTTACAATCAAAACAGTCAAGTACAAGGGGGATAGGGAGTTCCCATCGTCGCTCTCAAGAGTCTGGGAGTTCTACCGCGATGCTCTCCGACGATCGCCCCCTCTCACCAGGGGAGCTATTTGCCTTGTTTATCTTAGGAGTGACGTTTGTCGGTTGTCTGGTGCTGGCAGTGATTGTCGGTTTGTCCCAACAGGGGCAAGAATGGATCTTGCAAATTGTCAGTCGCATCTCAGAACTTGGATGAATACCTTGCCTAATCCTCAAACCCCTCTCTACAACCATGCTTTACCACAAATTGAAGCCTGGCTCCAACAGAAAGGCTGTGTGCGGGACGAAACAGATATTCATTGCTGGGAGTTAGAGCACTCCCAGTGGTCAGCGCGGATTTGCTTGGACATTGAAGAGCTACAGGTGACTTATCGAGATCGCCTCGAAGGCGGTATTGTGGAACGATCTTTTAAGTACTCCTGTCCCCGTGCTGTTGTGGAAGAAGCAATTTTTGCAGGCCCTTAAACAGCCATCATGACGGGCATTGCGGGAGTTTCTTGGCCAGTTTGAGCTTTGATTCGCTTCAGGCCAAAAATCCAGAGAATTTGATCTTCAATGGCTGCCGCTTGCTCTTTTGCCCCTGCTTTCAACAGCAGTTGGTGGGTCATCATAAGCTTCTCAATTTCAGCCACTTGGGTACAGACTTCCTCTTCATCTAAATAGAGACTTTCAAGCACTGCATTTAAGTCTGCTTCGGGATCGGCCACTAAACAAGCCCCCTCCACCACCACGGATTTGAGCTGCCCCTGGTATTGCCGCAGCAGACGGCGAATGGTGTAGGCAGTAACAGGCAATAACTTTCTCATGTTCTGTTCCCCCCCCAATTTTTTATCGGAGCTTTTCATGGAAAAGTTTCCCTCTGTTCACTTCCAC
>DVDZ01000087.1 GCA_015296025.1 Thermosynechococcus sp. M46_R2017_013 | reverse complement strand
TGATCTTTGTGGCGTCAAATACTCAGCACCCATTTTTGCACCGCGGGAATTTGCGTGGTTCCCCCCACTAAGAGAACTGCATCAATTGTGTCGGGGGTGATCCCTTGGCGGCGAGCCTGTTGCAGTACTTGGCTGAGGGCAGCATCGAGGCGTTGAAAAAATTGCTGTTGGCGGAGAATTTCCTCCAATTCAGGCCGTTCGAGGCGCAGTTCAAAGGTGGTAAATGTTTCGCTGTCAAAGTACACCTCCTGGGCGTAGGGTTGCTGTGAAAGTTGAATTTTTAAGCGTTCGGCTAGGCGCAGGAGCAGGCTATTGGCGGTCATGCCCCGCTTCACCCACTCATCTAAAATCCAGTGGTCAATGTCTGTGCCCCCTAAACTCAAGCCCGCCTTGGCAATCACCCGCGCTGTGCGGGGACGTTGGTTGTCGCTTGAGACCCACTGGCGATCGCCCCACTTGAGAATAAATCCCAAGGGACGGCTCTGGCGTTGATCAGTCTTGAGTTCCACAAGGGAGAGATCGAGGGTGCCACCGCCAAAGTCAATGACTAGGATCAGCGGGCGATCGGCCACCCCATACCCCAAAGCCGCAGCCGTGGGTTCATCTAGAAGGCGAATTTGCTCAATGGCCAAGCCCTCACACACCTGCAAAAGCCAACGGCGATAGGTCTCGAAGCTATCTACCGGCACTGTAAAGATCAGTCCCTGTTCAAGATCGCCACCGCCAGTGTGTTGGAGGTCTTTCAACAGCGCCTGCAAAAACCAACTGCCAATGGTTTCAAAGCTTAAAGAACAGCCCTCCAAGGCCGGCAAATAGCCCTGTACCGTGGCGCCAATGCCCCGCTTAAACCGCGAGAAAAAGCGGCGATCGCTCACCACA
This sequence comes from Thermosynechococcus sp. M46_R2017_013, assembly GCA_015296025.1. GTDB lineage: Bacteria > Cyanobacteriota > Cyanobacteriia > Thermosynechococcales > Thermosynechococcaceae > Thermosynechococcus. The sequence goes on along the minus strand of DVDZ01000087.1, from coordinate 1,992 downwards.
TCCAGCCCGCGATCGCGCACCTGCTGCCCCACCACCACTAGTGGAACACTGGCATCCGCCACATAGATCAAGCTGGGAATTAGGGCAGGCACTGCGCCAAAACCCACCGAGAGACCCGAAAGGGTTACCGCTTCCGCAGCTTGGGTGGCCTCATTCCACCGTGCAATTAACGTATTGCTGGTTCCGAAATCAATTGCGTAGGTCACCGTTGAAACACATGAACAGCCCTGTCTAATCCTTACCTTACCGATATTTTCTACCCCCTGAGATCCTGAGAGTATGTCACAATAAGAAAGCGAGCGTAAAAAGATTTAGGTGATTTTGGGAATGGCGAGCCAAACAGGTGTACTACTTCTCAATTTAGGTGGGCCTGATCGCCCCGAGGATGTGCGCCCCTTTTTGTACAACCTGTTTTCCGATCCCGAAATTATTCGCCTACCCTTCCGTTGGCTGCAAAAACCCCTTGCTTGGTTTATCTCCACAAGTCGTGCGCGTCGCTCTCAGGCCAACTATGCCCAAATTGGGGGTGGCTCTCCCCTACGGCGCATTACTGAACAGCAAGCCCATGCCCTTAAAGATGCCCTTGGACGGATTGGCATTGAGGCTAACTTGTACATCGGTATGCGCTATTGGCACCCCTTTACGGAGGAAGCGATCGCCCAAATCAAAGCAGATCACATTCGCGATCTCGTGATTTTACCCCTTTACCCTCAGTTTTCCATTAGCACCAGTGGCTCCAGCTTTCGCCTGCTGGAGAGTCTTTGGCAACAAGACCCGGAATTGCAAAAAATTCGCTATACGCTAATTCCCTCTTGGTACAACCACCCCGGCTATGTGGCCGCCATGGCGGATTTAATTCGCCAAGAATTAGATCAGTGCCCCAACCCCGAGGAAGCAGTGATTTTCTTTAGTGCCCACGGCGTGCCCAAAAGCTACGTCACCGAAGCCGGAGACCCCTACCAAGAGGAAATCGAAGCCTGCGTGAAGCTAATTATGGCCGCCCTCAACCGCCCTAACTCCCATGTACTGGCCTACCAAAGTCGGGTGGGGCCAGTGGAGTGGTTGCAACCCTACACCGAAGATGTCATTCCCAAATTAGCAGCCCAAGGGGTGAAAACCCTTGTTGTTGTGCCCATTAGCTTCATTTCAGAGCATATTGAAACCCTCCAAGAAATTGACATTGAGTACCGCGAGATTGCTGAAGAAGCAGGGATTGAAGTCTTTCGCCGAGTGCCTGCCCTCAACGATCACAGTGGCTTTATTGGTGCGCTTGCCCAACTGGTGAAGGATGCCCTTACGGCGCCACCGCGTACCTTTGCTGAGGTGAATAAGTCCCGTAAGCGGGTGAAACTCTATCCTCAGGAGCGCTGGGAATGGGGCATGACCTCTGCTGCCGAACGCTGGAATGGTCGCTTGGCCATGCTGGGCTTTTTAGCCTGATCATTGAGTTGATTAGTGGCCAAGGGCCATTGCACATGCTGGGACTGCTTTGAAAAACCTGCGACTCTGTTGCCATAAGAATCTTAAGGTTTTCGATAAAATAGGAAGTAACCTCACTGGCAAAGGGCTACCCTTGTGTCTGAATTGCCCAAACCGGAATTTGACAAAGAAAAATTCCTCTTCCCCACCAGTCGCTACCACGGCGCCTTTACGCCGCAAAACTTGGCCTTTAATGCCAATTTACAGGAATTTGCGCAGCGGGTAAGCTATATTTGTGGTCTGGAAACCGGCGGTAAGATTAGCTCTGAGGAAGCCTATAATCAAATTAAGGTGCTTTGGAAGCAACTGAAGAAATCACGGGAGTTACTCTTTGCCAATGTGCCTCCTGAGGAGGACACGGATAATTCAGATAGTGATGAGTTCTGATGGCTCGCTTGACCCCAACAACGCTACTGTTAAGCTTGAGTACCGCTCCCTTTCTGGCAGCTTTGTGCCTAGGTCAGAGATTATGGCAGATAGGGCTATCTTTGAGTGCAAGCAGTACGGAGCTGT
>DVDZ01000199.1 GCA_015296025.1 Thermosynechococcus sp. M46_R2017_013 | reverse complement strand
ATATGACTATGGTGCGTCGCCCCCGTAACCCTACCTCAACTCCAACAAAAAAAACGGCAGGGAGAGCCGATTACCATGCTCACAGCTTGGGATTATTTGTGGGCACGACTATTGGATGCAGCAGGCGTGGATGTGATCCTTGTGGGGGATTCCCTTGGCATGGTTGCCCTTGGCTATCAAACGACGTTGCCTGTAACTCTCGATCAGATGATTCACCATGCGCAGGCGGTGCGGCGGGGAGTGACCCATAGTTTTTTGGTGTGTGATCTGCCGTTTTTAAGCTATCAAGAAAGTCCAGAGCAAGCCCTGCGATCGGCGGGGCGTTTAGTCAAAGAAGCGGACGTGCAGGCGGTAAAAATGGAAGGGGCTTCCCCTGTGGTTCAGGCAGCAACACGACGTCTTGTAGAGGCGGGAATTCCCGTGCTCGGTCATGTGGGTCTATTGCCCCAACAGGTACATCAATTGGGGGGCTGGCAACAGCAGGGCAAGACGTCCCAAGGGGCAGAAGCAATTGTAAAAGATGCCCTTGCCCTTGCCGAAGCAGGAGCCTTTGGATTGATTTTAGAGCATATCCCAGCGGATCTCGCCCAGCGGATTACTGCTAAGCTAGAAATCCCCACCATTGGCATTGGTGCTGGCCCCTACTGTGATGGCCAAGTATTGGTAACAGCGGATATCTTGGGTTTGAGTCCGCGGATTCCTCCCTTTGCCAAGGTGTATGCCGACCTGGGGACACAGGCGATCGCGGCTGTTGAGAACTACTGCCAAGCGGTAAAATCCCGTCAGTTTCCCTAAGCTAGATCTAAACCGGCCATTGAGCACGGGGATTAAACGTGCGCAGGGATCGCAATTTTTCGTAGAGTTCTTTTTCTTGCCAACTCAGGGATTTGGGGGGCACAATTTGCACCTTGGCGAGGAGATCACCCCTGCCCCCTAACCGATTTGGCCAACCTTTACTCCGCAGTCGCAGAGATTGACCCGATCGCGTCCCCGCAGGCACAGTTACAACCACATTGCCAGAAGGGGTAGGTACGGTTACCTGAGCACCCAAGGCGGCTTCATCTGGAGTAAGCGGCAAGTCAATGACCAGTTGGTCGTCCTCAAAGTGAAAGAGGGGATGGGGAGCCACTTGCACCGTCAGGTAGAGGTCACCTCGCTGTTGCGTGTAGGGGTTGTACTGACCTTTGCCCCGCAGCCGCAATTTTGTCCCGGACCTAACGCCAGCAGGAATTGTAACTGTCATCTGTTCACCGCCGATGTTGAGGCTCTTTTGACATCCCCGAAAGGCCTCTTCAAAGCTAATTTGCACTTCTAGTTCCGTATCGGTGACGCCAAATCCTGACGGATCAAACCCCACCGTGCTCCAAGTGCGGGTGCGTCCTGTGGTGGTGCCAGTGGCAAATCGCCCCAATAACTCGTTAATAAAGTCTTCAAAGTTGGCAAATTGACTGAAATCAGTGCCAAAGTCCACATTAAAGCCACCGGCACCCGCCGCACTGGCCTGCTGCCAATATTGACCAAATTGATCGTACTTGCGCCGCTTCTCCGGATCCGAGAGCACTTCATGGGCTTCATTAATTTCCTTGAAACGAGCTTCTGCCTCTTTGTCGCCCGGATTTAAGTCGGGATGGTACTTGCGGGCAAGGCGGCGAAAAGCCTGCCGAATTTCGGCATCCGTGGCATTTTTACTGACCCCGAGGATTTGATAGTAATCTTTGAAGTCGGTACGCGCCATAGGAACATTCGCCTCTACGTAGTCAAAAGGTCAGGGTTGGCAGCAAATTAGGGCAAAAAGCTCAGTGCTATTATAATTGAATCCCCTTATACCGTCTTGGCATGACGACGTTTCTTCGTCCAGACTGAGTAACCTTTGCACCTACTCTACCCCCCCGAGTGACTCCCTACCACCAGAATTGGATTACCTTGATACCAATGAGTTTCCGTGGGATTTACCCCCTCGCTTGAAAGAAGATTTAGCTCAACAGTACATTCGCGATCTTGCCAGCCATCGCTATCCCGACGCTCACCATTGGCAGTTGCGGCAGGCGATCGCTCGCTATGTCAGTGAACACAGCCCAACTGAAATCTCCCCACACCAAATTGCGGTTGGCAACGGCTCCGATGAGCTAATTCGCTCGATTTTGCTGGCCACTGCGATCGGGGGCTACGGTTCTATCTTAGTGGCTGAGCCAACATTTTCCATATACGGGATCCTCGCCCAAACCCTAGGGATTCCCGTCCATCGGGTACACCGCGATCCTGAGACGTTTGCTGTGCCCATTGCTGAGGTCAACACTCTCCTTGGCCAAGCCCATCCGCCGGTGCGCGTTCTCTTTATGCTACAGCCCAACTCCCCCACAGGCAACCCGCTCACTGCAGCGGAAGTGGACTGGCTGCGGCAGCTTTCTGAAGACATTTTAGTGGTCATTGATGAGGCCTATTTTGAGTTTTGCGGCAAGACGCTGGTGGGAGATTTAAAAGCCCATCCCAACTGGTTAATTTTGCGCACGTTTTCCAAGGCTTTTCGCCTAGCTGGTCATCGGGTGGGCTATGCCATTGCCAATGTGGATATAATTGCGGTTTTAGAAAAAGTCCGTCTGCCCTATAACCTACCCACCTTTTCCCAAGTGGCGGCGCAGGTTGCCCTTAACCATCGTCGAGAGCTATTGGCGGCAATTCCCACATTACTGGCAGAGCGGGAGCGCCTCTATGAGCGGCTTCAAGCTTGCCCCCAACTGCGGGTCTGGCCCAGTGTCGCGAATTTCCTCTTTTTCCGCTTGCAGGAGCCAGAGCAAGCGCAGCCGCTGTATGAATTTTTGAAAAAACAGGGCACTTTGGTACGGGCGATCGCCGGCGGGATTCGCGTTACTATTGGCACACCCGAAGAAAATCAACGGTTTTGGCAACGTTTTCAGCAAGCGTTGAGAGAAGTTCTCTAATTGCTCACTTCACCACTGGGTAACACAGTGTTTCGTAGGGTAGCTTTGGTCAGGGGAGTGTGGATAAGCGTCGCTCCCCGCAGGTTTGTCCAACTAAGGTTTGCCCGATCTAGCTCAACATTAACTAGCTCAGCATTCACTAGCTGAACCTCAATAAGTTTAGCACAGGTCAGGTTGACATTGATCAAAGTTGCATTCGTCAAGTTAGCACCACTGAGATCAATTCCTGTGAGATCCAGATTCTCTAAGGTCACTCCCCTTAGGTCTAGGCGATGGAAAGTGCGCTCCCCTTTGGCATACATATTCAATATTTGTTGGACTTTTTTCTGATTCAGCAACACCGGCGCATAGCGCTCTAAAAAGCCGTGTTTATCAGGATTTTCGGGGGGTAAGGTTGAATCATTCACAGCGCCGAATAATTTATTATTTATCATTGATTTTTGTAAACAAATACAATATTCTTCTAGGTAGGAGCCTGCCCAAATCATAGGCAGAAGCACTCACATATAAGTTATTTTTAACCACTTATTTTAACAGAGAGTACGAAACAATAAGCTATGCTGAGGTTGCCCCTAAATTCCTGAAAAGATCGCTGCTCAAAATGGGCAGGGCGCGAGCTCTGATTTCCCGCCAATTGAATTGACGCGGTTTGGCAACAACAACGGCTAGGCAGTGAAAGTATCCTAGAGCCATTGCAGGAACTAGCCTTGCAAGCTTCTGGTTCTCAAGAGATGGGATTGAATTTAAGCGGCTCTAACCATATAACCATAGACCCAATTGACAGCAGTAACCGTTTTTTGCTCTCTTGGCCAAACCTCCTAAAGAAAGTGGCATACTGCTATAAATAGGGAACCAATAGGGAGAGAACGCCGTGGGACTGTTTGATCGCATCAGCCGCGTGGCTCGGAGCTGGCTCAACGCTGTGGTGGGTGCTGCTGAAGATCCCGAAAAAATCCTCGAGCAGACCATGATTGAGATGCAGGACAATCTAGTCACACTGCGGCAAGCCGTGGCTCAGGCGATCGCCTCCCAAAAACGGCTAGAGCAACAGTTTAACCAAAATCAACAGCAGGCGGTTGAGTGGGAGCGCCGTGCCAAAATTGCGCTGCAGCACGGAGATGAACAACTGGCTCTGGAGGCACTGAATCGCAAGAGAACGGCACTGAATGCAGCAATGGCGCTGAAGGGACAACTGGAACAGTCTGCCACCCAAGTGGAAGCCCTGAAAAAACAAATGCAACAGCTTGAAAGTAAAATTGCCGAGGCCAAGACGCGCAAAGAGATGCTCGTGGCACGGGCGCGGGCAGCGAAGGCTTCAGAACAACTACAACAAACCTTTAGCAGTATCAATGCCAATGCCCCAATGGCTGCCTTCGAGCGCATGGAAGAACGGGTTCAAGAACTCGAAGTCCGCTCCCAAGCGGTGGCTGAACTTAATAGCGATACCCTTGAAGCCAAGTTTGCTGCCCTTGAAGCGGGCAGTGTCGATGAGGATTTGGCGCGGCTGAAGGCGGAACTGGCGAATCCGCAACTATTACCCAGCAGTACCCCCACCTACGATCCAGAGTTGGAAGCCCTGCGGCGGCAACTGGAGAAAAATTAATCATTTTCCATGGATTTGTTGCGATCGCTCCCTTTGGGGCTGTACCTGGAACAACCCATTACTTGGCTGCACCGCCTTGATCCGCGCGTCAAGTTGGCATGGCTGATGACCTTTCTGTTGGCCCCTATTTTAGCCGATGTCGCTTGGCGCTTAGGGTTAGTGGTGAGCTTAATTCTACTGACGCTTCTAGGGGGAATTCCGCTGCGCGTCTGGCGCCGGCAACTGCTATGGCTCCTCTTAGTGGGGAGCTTAATTCTCGCGATCACGGCTTTGATGCCCGATGGGCTGGCTGTAACCTATCAACCGCGCCGCCCTTTGGAAGCCACAGTTCCGCCCACGAATTACAGTTATCTCCTCTGGCAATTTCATACCCAAGTGGGTCAGTTTCCCATTCACCTGCAAGTCTCCCAGCGATCGCTGGATTTGGGGCTACGCCTGAGTACGCTCCTGTTTACCCTCCTCTACAGCACCCATTTATTTTTGCTCACCACTGCTCCTGAGGAAGTCACCGCTGGCTTGGAAAATCTGATGCAGCCCCTAAGGCGCTTTAAGCTACCGGTGGCAGAAATTGCCCTGACGTTGACGCTGGCGCTGCGGTTTATTCCCTTGGTTTTGGAGGAGGTGCAAAATCTGAGCCGCTCCGTGCGAACACGTGCCATCAATTGGCAATTGGTGGGCATTAGGGGCAGTATCAAGCTGTGGTTAGCCTTAGCAGTACGGCTGTTGGACAATTTGCTCCTGCGAGCCGAACAGGTGGCCTGCGCGATGCAAGTACGGGGTTTTCAAGAACCGGGCACCTACGACAATCCATGGCACCATTTGCGCTTGCAGCGACAGGATTGGCTGGCTCTGGGGGGAATAGGACTATTTTGGCTGGTTCGGTTGGGTTGGTTGGGGGTAACGCACCATTGATCCTCCCCTGTCGGCCATGGCTGTGGTCTTCTTTGCCGCTGCGGGGTCGCACCGGTCGCACTGTTTTTCAGCAGTTATTTTTGGCGGAGCCAATAGCCGTCCTTTTGGAAAGTGCCGCCCCAGCCCCCACCCCCCAAGCGCGCTACTCCATTTGTGCGGGTGCGCCCCGTCGCGATCGCCAGTGGGTACTGTCCTTGGGTCAAGTCCTGCCGACGCTGCAACAGTTTCCCCTGGGTGAAGCGGTGCCCGAAGCGGTGAACCATTTGCCCTTTACTGGCGGCTGGTTAGGCTGGCTGGGGTACGAGTTGGCGTGGGAAATTGAAGCCTCCCCCCTCTCAAGTCTGACCCCCTCCCTTTCCCCGTGGCCTTTTGGTATGAACCGGCAGCCTTTGCCGTCCTGGATCATCAGGAAGACTGCCTTTATTTAGCCGCTTCGACCTCTAGTCAACTGGCGGCACTGCAACAGGCACTTGAGGAAACACCCCCCGCGGCATCTCTTTGGGTGCCCGATCGCTCCGGCCACATTGAACTCGCCGCTGGCTGGCAACCGGACACCTATCAAGCTGCAGTTCGGCAAATTCTCCGCCATATTCGCGCTGGGGATATTTTTCAGGCCAATCTATCGGCACGCTTTTGCCATTACGGATCCGTTGATCCTTGGCAACAATACCTGCGGCTACAGCAACTGAACCCCTCTCCCTTTGCCAGTTTTTGGCAGACCCCCTGGGGTTACATTGTCAGTTGCTCACCGGAACGCCTAGTGCAGGTGCAAGGAGACAGTGTGCAAACACGACCCATTGCTGGTACCCGTCCCCGCGGCCAAACCCCTGCGGGCGATCGCGCCTACGCCGAAGAACTCCTCAGCAATACCAAGGAACAGGCAGAACACATTATGTTAGTGGATTTAGAGCGCAATGACTTGGGACGAGTGTGCCAATGGGGCAGTGTGGTCGTGGATGAACTCTTGACGCTGGAGTACTACAGCCATGTCATCCACCTGGTGAGCAATGTGCGCGGCAAGTTACAGGCGGGAATCTCTCCCGTGGCGGTGATCCGTGCCCTCTTTCCCGGCGGTACAATCACAGGCTGCCCTAAAGTGCGCTGCATGGAGATTTTGGCTGAGCTAGAACCCTTTCCCCGCAACTTGTTTTACGGCTCCTGTGGCTACTGGGATCAGCGGGGGCATTTGGATCTCAATATTCTCATTCGTACCCTCTTAGTGGCTCGCGATCGCCAGATCACTTGGGGACAGGTGGGCGCAGGTATTGTTGCCGACAGCGATCCGCAGCGGGAGTGGCAAGAATCCCTCCACAAAGCCCAAGCCCTGCTTTTGACCCTCGGAACACCAGCGTCGATCCTACAATCACCCCAGCTTTCTAGGCTCCCTTGATCAGAGTCTGCCACTCAATCACTACAGCAGTGGGAATGGCAATCTCAATCCCCTGCTCCTCTAGGGGCGGACGCAAAACCAAGGGTTCATTCTTAGGGAGTTCTGACACAAGGGGCAACAGGTCAAACTGTCCTACATTGGCAACCGTTTCTGCCTTGGGAAAGTCATCCGCAGCTGTGAGGGTTTGACCGCCGGAGGTGATCAGCACTAAGGGATCGGCATGGCGAAAGTGGTACTGCTCTGGGAACCCCACCAAGCGCAACTGCAACTGGTCACGACGGGAAAAGAGAATTACCTGCCACGTGAGGCCACGATTATCGCGCAACTGATGCCGCGATTGCACCACCACTTGATTGGGCGCTTCCTCAATCGTGCGAATCATAGCAGGGCTACTGGGGGATACTGCTAGCCACAGGGGAATAAGCAGCAGAATTAGAAGCAAAAAGTGCTGCCAACGTGCCATTAGAGCCTCTCTTTAGGGTGAGGGTTGCAGTGCCTGTTGAATTTGTGGGATGGTGACAGCGTACATCCCCCGGAGATCGCCAACGCGAAAGTCATAGGCGCGATCGCTGGGATATTTTTCTTGGATAAAGGCAGGGCGACGGTTTTTAGCCCCATGACAGGCCAGACAACTGGCCTGAACATCAATGCGACGGAAGTAGTGCACCCCTTCTTTATCCGTTTGCCAAAAGGCTTGCAGTTGACGATTGTTCTCAAACCGATTGAGGGCTTGGACTTCCAGCGCTGTCTGCGGGGCGTGGTTGGGGTTGCGGTACTTCAGTGCCACTTGACGGACTTCCCAACCATTGGCAGTAGCAAGCTCCTTGGCCTTCTTACCGACAGGCGCGCAAACAGCCTTGAAGGTGTCAAGGGTCGGTTCAGTAGGACTGCCCTCTAGGGTAGAGGCAAGGCCAATGCGCATTTGATCTAACTGTTCAATGGCCGTCACCGCTTTCCCTAGTTCTTCAGCATCAACACCAGCCAGCGTCGCCGGGGAACCATTGAGCCAGAGGACTATCATCAACAGCCCGACAAAAAAGATGCGCATCATAGAAATTACTCCTTATAAGACATGAAGTTTGTCAAAGTTTATGTGTTAGGTTTTTATCAGTGGCTGCTTCTGTGGGAACACAGTGGGTTGTAGGGGGCGCACTAAAGAGATGCCAAAGAATAACCGCAGCCCCCACTGTTCAAACCAAGGCACACTCAGCCCCCTTCGCATTTTCAACAGAAAATAGCGCTCAAAGGCTGCCTTGACCCAACTGACCCATTTTCCCTGAATGGCATAGGCAAGGCGACGGTGTTTTCCCTGGGCTTCAGGAATGACGGGAGCTGCAATATAGGCAATACCTGTGTCGCCAAAGTCGGCAAAACAGACGGCATCCAGTGTTGGCACCACAGGGTCAGCCGCCAATTCTCCAAGGGCAACGGCAATATTGTGGCTGGCCGCGATCGCCATCTCCTCCGTCATTTGACCCGTCTTGGGCAAGCCGGTGGGCACAGGGGTGGTTTGCAAAGGCTGGAGGTGAACACTAATGCCAACCCCATAAATTTCAGGATAGTCGGGATGTTGCAGAGTGGGCAGCAGGGGCAAAAATCCCTTTTCATTGCCAAGGCGTGAGGCTCGCACAAATGCCGCGCCGCGAAACGAGGGCAAAATCATGCTGTAGCCAAAGGGGAGCACCCGTCCATCCCCTAACAGGATTCGATTCGGCTCAATGGCGGTGATCTCTGCATTGGTGATGGTTTCAATACCCCGCTGGGCAATCAAATCTAGGGTGAGCTGCTCACTGTTGGCCAAACCGCCAATGCCAAGATGGCCAATGTAGGGTTCAGGAGTAATGAATGTAATCTTGACGCGATCGCGCAACCCCTGACGGCGCAGGGTGTGCTCTGCCAAAAACAAAAATTCATAGGCAGGCCCAAAGCAACTGGCTCCCGGCGCTGCACCCACAACCAACTCCCGCGGGTCTTTGAGGAATTCCTGCCATGCGCGATAGGCGGCAACGGCGTGGGCAGGCGTGCACACCGAATGACTGTAAACGCCTAAGCCCGGCAGCAGATCCAGCGCTAGCTCTGCGCCGGTGGCAATTACTAAATAGTCGTAGTCAAGGGTTTGCTCAGGTAAATAGACTTTCTTAGCTTCGGGGTCAACCCGCTGAACGGCGCCTTTTACCCACTTCAGCCCCTGCTGCCGGCTCAGGGTCTCTAAGGGGAGTTGCAGGCGTTCTAGGGAGTTGTGTCCTAGGGCAACTGCCACTAGCCCCGGCACAAATGTAAAGTAATCTCTATCGGAAACTAAAATTACTTGGTGGCGATCGCCCAAACGATGCCGTAATTCATAAGCTGTGGGCAAGCCGCCAATCCCCGCCCCTAGGACAACCACCCGTGCCATAGCCGTATCCTCTGTAAATTTATTTAATTAACTATATGATAGTATAAAAAATACAACCGGCTACAGCTCGTCTGTGCTAGGAAAAGGCCGGTTCTCCTTGATTCATGCTGTGGCCTGGTGACGGCAGCCCTTGGGGCTATACTGGAGACAGCATGACCTTTAGAAGGATAGCGAATGAATAGTTGCGTCCTCTTTGCAGAAGTCATTCAAGCGCCCGAACTGCGCTACACCCAAGAAAACCAGATGCCCGTAGCCACAATGATAGTACAGTTTCCCAGCCCGCGCAGTGAAGAGCCACCCATGAGCTTGCGGATAGTGGCGTGGGGCAACTTGGGACAAAAAATGCAGGCAGAATGCAAAGTGGGCGATCGCCTAATCCTTGAAGGTCGGCTGAAAATGGACACGATTGACCGCCCGGAGGGCTTTAAAGAAAAACGCGCCGAGTTGGTGGTGAGCCGTTTCTACACCGTTGAGGGAAATATTCTGGATCATCCTGCACAGCCTGCCCCAACTTCAATCGCTACCCCCGCCGTCACCGCACCGGTAACACCGACGGTGGCACCTCCCCCCCTCGAACCTGAAAATATTAATTTGGATAATTTGCCCTTCTAGGGATACAGCCGAAATGTTTGAATTTGCCATGGGCTGAGGGTCGCTGAGTCCGTGTCCCCTGCCGGGGTTTCTAGGAGTGTTTGCCGCCCCTTGATCTGCCATGGGATTAGCGTTGAGTGTAGTTCTAAGGTACTCCCTTCGCCAACGACTTCAGTCACTCGCAATTGCACCCTTGTCCGTCCTCCGCTGGTTTGAGGGCAAGGCATTGAATGCGGGCATCCGACCAATGAAGAAGCTGAGCTTGGGGCGGGAATGTCTTTGATAAATTGGCGGGGGCAAACAGCTTCGCTGCCCCTTGAGCGATCGCGGCCCTGAGGGGAAGATTAAATTGAGCTGCTTGCTGGGGAACACTGGCTGCTTGCCATGAGCCGCGGTGGGGAAACACAGCATAGCTAAAGCGGTGGTGACAGCGATCGCTATTTGCATCCGGCCAGGTGGGCGATCGCAAGAGGGTCAATCGCAGTTGATTGGCTTGGGCATCCAGACCATGCTTGCAGTCGCTAAAAAGACTGACGCCGTACTCTGGGGTACTCAAATCCACCCAGGTGAGAAAGGGGACCTCCCATTTAGCTTGCTCATGGGCGCTCAGGCGGGGATTGGGGAGGGTGGGTCGCACTGTGACGCCACCGGGAGTTTCACAGGTGATCTGCTCAGCACGGATTGCCAAGGGAAAGGCCGCCTTGAGGAGAATATGTTCTTCCTGCCAGTCAATCGCCGTGTCAATGCGCAGCCAAGGGGTTTGGTCCTGCAATACATACTCCTGCTGAATCCACGAAGACTGAAAGCGCCACTTCACCCGTAGCCGCTGCTCCAGTTGATGCCAACTCACCCATTCAATGGCCTCTAGGGTCGCGCTTGGCAATCGGTGCTGCCCATAGTTGGGGTCAATGTTCCAAGCATCCCAGTATTGCCCCTGATCTTGGAAAAATTGCAGTTGATTGCCGCGATCGCCCAAGCAGGGACGATGATTTAACTTGTCATAGAGGTTAGTGATTTCCCCCGTTGTGGGATTAATTTCAACGTGGAGATAGTTATTTTCCAAGACATAGCCCAAGGGTGGGGTCGGTAACCTGTCAGAGTGGGATTCTGGACAAAGCCACAGCAGCGTGTAGCCGATTCCCGGCACCTCAGGGGTACGCAGGGTCAGGCAGCCTTGGGGGCGATTCAACTGGGCGGGCAGATTGTACCCTCCCTGTGGAGAATACACCCGCCAAGAGGGCACATTTTGGGGCAGCTGCGTCAAGTCAATGTGGACAACAGCGGCGCGATCGCCAACCCCACCATTGAAAATGACCACAGGAATAGCCCCTGTCACTGGCGGTTCGCCGTAGTTTATTAATTCACATAGCGCTGTTTGCGCCGCATCCAGTAAGGTTTCCGTTTTTGTCAAGATTTCCTGCCATGTCGGGTTGACCTCCGCATAGACCTCTGGAATCGAGGAGCCAGGGAGAATATCGTGAAACTGGTTAAAGAGAAGCTTGTGCCAACAGGTTTTGAGTTCTTCTGTGGGGTAAGCAAAAGAGGTCGTGATTGCGGCGAGGGCACACCAAAGTTCCGCCTGTTGTAGTTGCCGTTGGGCGCGATCGTGGGCAGCCTTTTGATCGCCATGAGTGGTGTAGCAACCGCGATGGAATTCCAAGTACAGCTCCCCTTGCCAAGGGGTGGTTGGAGGTGTTTCTTGAGTTAATTGTTCTAGATACTGCCGCAGCGTGGTCCATTGCCACTGCGGACCAATTCCTCCGAGCTGTTGCCAGCGCCGCACCCGCTCCAACATGTCCGCTGTGGGGCCACCTCCATGATCCCCTACACCGGGGAGCCAGAGACTGCGCTGAGATCCCGTTTGCTGCCACCATTCCTGAGCATAGGCAGCCATTTTCACAGGATCGATCCCCTCGCCAATGGGTGCCGACATCAAGGCATTTACCTCAGCACCCGCCACATCCCGCCAGACAAACCAACTGTGGGGAAAGCGTGTGGTATCATTCCAGCGCAATTTCTGGGTGACAAAGTAGCGTATCCCCCCCTCGTGCAAGAAACTGGGGAGTCGTTCCGGAAAGCCAAAGGTATCGGGCAACCAAGCAATGGCGCTAATCTCCCCAAAAACCCGCTGCACGTACTGCTGACCATAAAGAATCTGACGGGCAATAGACTCTCCATCAATGAGATTCAGTTCCGCTTCCACCCAAAGGCCTGCCGCCACCTCCCACCAACCCGCTGCTACTGCTTCCTGAATTTGTCTAAAAAGTTCTGGGGTATGGGTCTGCAAATAGGCATAAAGGGCGGGGGTAGAATGGGTAAAGGTAAGTTCGGGATAGCGTTCCTTAAGCTGTAATACGGATCGAAAAGTAGACTGTGCCACTTGCCACGTTTCGGCAATCGGCCAGAGCCACGCCAAGTCCAGATGGGCATGGCCACACAGGTGGATTGTGAAGTCTCGCAAAGGGGTAGCGATCGCCTGCATTCTCCCATGGATCTCTGCTAGCAGTGGATCCAAGATGGGGCGCTGCCCTTGGCTTTCTAAAATTTTCTTGAGCAGGGGTTCAAGGGGTTGTGGGTCAAGGGTTCCGCCAAAAAGCTCTAAAATGTCCAACTCGGTGGCAACAAAGCCGGGGTCAACTCCCCTTGGGGATTCAAAGCGCAGACAGGAGGTCACCAAAGCCCCGTGATCATGGGCGGGACTGACCAAATGTAAGATCACCTCCCATGTTTGACCAGGGGTCACTGTCTCCCCTAGCAAAGGCTCACAGACGAATCAAACAAGTCCCCCTGATGCACCGCCTGACCATTGACATACACCGTTGCCTGATCGGCCCACCACCTGAGATCAAGGCGTAGGGCTAAGCCCGCCACACTATAGCCTTGAACCGTCGCCGGCACAGTAATCCGTTGCCCCAACCAGAGGGAGTGCCGACCCTTGGGCCACACTAGGTGGCCTTGCGCATTCACTGCATAGGGAGCAGTCCCTGCCTCTTTGAGCGAGGGTGAGCTGAGGGGAAACCACTGGCCATGAATCTCAATGACTGCCAATGAATGCAGATAGTCGCGAGATTTTTTGATCAATTCTGTCAAGAGCATAAAACTTCGTTAATTTTCCTGCGACCGGCCTAGGCCAATTGCTATGCTAAAGAGGTGAGGAGCCGTCGTCATTTGTTTCACCAAACTGTCAATAAAAACAAGCAAACTTTATGTTAGAGGAGTGACCTTATGGTAACCCGATTTGAGCCGTGGCGGGGGTTTGCAATCTCCTCAGTCTGTGGGATACTGACAGCCCTAGCGATCGCTTCAGGGATGCTTGCCCAATCCCAGCGACCCCCTGCCCCCGATCAACCCGTAGAAACTGTCGTGACGGATCCTCTGGGCAGTTCCTTTCCGCTCCCTTGGAAATGGATTGACGACGGCCATGCTGCTGCCCTAAAGGCCAAAAAGCCCCTCCGCTTCACTCAACAAACCCCCCAATATGTCTCTCCCGATGGCCGCTACGTGGCACAGGCTACCCTCTACTTTACGGCTGATCCTGAGGCACACCGACAACAACTGGTGAGCGTTCTTGAAATTCGCGATCGCCAGAGCGGCACCCAACAGCGGATTGAAAGCCTCAAGGAAATGCCGCGGGACTTTTTGGCAGAG
>DVDZ01000064.1 GCA_015296025.1 Thermosynechococcus sp. M46_R2017_013 | reverse complement strand
CTCCCCCTCACCACAACCCCCCCCCGACCGCGAGAGGGTTGCCTGCCTTTTTGAACAAGTGCGCAGTGAGGGGCGCACCCTATTGACCGAGTGGGAAGCCAAGGCAGTACTGGCCGCCTATGGCCTGCCGGTGGTGGAAACCTGTATTGCCCGCAGTGAAGCAGAGGCGGTAGCTGCCGCCGATCGCCTGGGGTACCCTGTGGTGCTAAAGCTCTATTCGCCCACCATTACCCACAAAACCGACGTCGGCGGTGTGGCGCTCAATCTCCCCGATGCCGCTGCCGTTCTCACCGCCTACCAACAGATTGAAAAAAATGTAACGATGGCTGCTGGGGCGGGTCACTTTGCCGGTGTCACGGTGCAGCCCATGATTCCTTGGCGGGGGTTTGAGCTAATTTTGGGCAGCTCCACAGACCCGCAATTTGGGCCAGTGATTCTTTTTGGCACAGGAGGGCAGTTGGTGGAAGTCCTTGAAGACACGGCCATCTCCCTCCCTCCTTTGAATACCACCTTGGCGCGCCGCCTTATTCAGCAAACCAAAATTTCCCGCGCCTTTAATGGTGTCCGCGGCTGGCCGCCTCTAAATCTAAGCCTCCTTGAGGATTTACTGGTGCGCTTTAGCCTGTTGGTGGTAGAGCAGCCCTGGATCAAGGAAATTGACATCAACCCCCTCTTGGTGGCGCCCCCCGATCGCCTAGTGGCCTTAGATGCCCGCATTGTTCTCCACAAGGACGAAAGTACCTTTGTCAAGCCAGCCATTCGCCCCTATCCCACGCAATACGTCAGTCCATGGCAATTGCGCGATGGCACGCCGGTGCTCATTCGACCCATTCGGCCAGAGGATGAGCCACTGATGCGCCAGTACCACGCTACTCTCTCGGAGCAGAGCGTTTATCTGCGCTATTTTCACCTCATGAAACTCTCCCAGCGGATTGCCCACGAGCGCTTGGTGCGCATTTGCTTTGTGGACTATGACCGCGAAATGGCGCTTGTGGTGGAGCGTCAAAGTGACGGTCAACCGGAAATTATTGGCGCCGCTCGCCTCAGTAAGGATCACTTTAGCAATACCGCCGAGTTTTCGCTGCTGATTAGCGATCGCTGGCAGCGCCAAGGCCTTGGCACCGAATTGCTGCGCCGTTTAATCCAAATTGGCCGCGACGAAGGCCTCAGTGCCATCCACGCCTACGTGCTTAAAGACAACGAGGGCATGATTCGCATTTGCCGTAAATTGAACTTTGAGTTTACTGCTGGCGATGATCCCAGTCTTTGGTTAGTGCAGCTTTTCCTGGCAGCAGACGCTCAAGGGACATAGACGTAGGACAATAGGTGCCGTTGAGTCTAGTGCACAAAGCGTGAGCAAAAGAACCAAAATTGGGGTAATTGGCGGCGGTCAGTTGGCTTGGATGCTGGGACTGGCGGCCAAGGAAATGGGGCTGAGCCTTTGGGTACAAACGCCTGCGGCCACCGATCCAGCGGTGGCTGTTGCTGAGGGAGTCTGCTATGGGGCGATTGCCGATGTGGCAACAACTGCACAACTGGCGACGCAGGTGGATGTCATCACCTTTGAAAATGAGTTTGTGGATCTGGAGGGACTGCAACACCTTGAACAGCAGGGGGTTTGCTTTTATCCCCGTCTTGCCTCCCTTACCCCCCTCTTGGACAAGTACCAGCAGCGGCACTTTTTGCAGAAGCTGGGGCTTCCTGTACCGGACTTTGCCTATTTGGGCGATCGCCCCCCGCCCTTTCCCTGTGTGATTAAGGCCTGTCGCCACGGTTATGACGGCCAAGGCACATTTGTAATACCGGATGAAGGGGCATGGCAACAGTTTCAACAGCGTTGGCCACAGAGGCCGCCGCAAGGGTTTTTGGTGGAAGCCTTTGTGCCCTATGTCAAGGAATTGGCAATCATGGCAGCGCGATCGCCCCAAGGGGAGATTGCCCTTTACCCCGTCGTGGAAACCCAGCAGGTGGATGCCATCTGTCGGCGCGTGATAGCTCCTGCCTTCGTTGACCCCCCAGTGAGCCAGCAAATTGAGGCCATTGCCCGCCAAATTCTAACTGCCCTTGAGGCAGTGGGCGTTTTTGGCATTGAATGTTTCCTGACCGCCAGCGGTGAGGTACTGGTCAATGAAATTGCCCCCCGCGTCCACAATTCTGGCCACTACACCATGGATGCTTGTATCACCAGTCAGTTTCAGCAGCACTTGCGTGCCATTAGCGGCCAACCCTTGGGCAGCCCCGCAATGCAAGTGCCGGCAGCGGTGATGGTGAATTTGTTGGGCTTAGCGGCGCCGCAGGTGGACTATAGAGCAAAATGTGAGGCCTTGGCTGCCCTCCCCCGTGCGAACCTGCACTGGTATGGTAAATGTCAAACCTACGCGGGTCGTAAGCTGGGTCATGTCACTGTCCTGTTGCCGCAACCGCAGGCAGCACTGCCCATGATCCAGCACATTGAGGCCCTCTGGTATGGTGCTCCTGTTGCGGTGTAAACATGTCTGCTGATGTCTCCTCACCCCTTTCCACAGCCCCTCGACCGAACCGCCTTAAGCGTATTCTTTGCGGCTGTTGTCTTTACCCTTTTGCTGTTGTGGGCAGGGGATCGCACCCAAGCCCAAGTGCGCGATTTCACTTGGCAAAACCGTGATGTGGGGGCCGAGGATCGCGCCTTTATCCTCTCCTTTAACCGGCAAATGGACTGGTCTTCGGTGGCAGCGCATCTCAAGATTGAGCCCCCCCTAGAGGGCAAAGCCAGTTGGTCAGGGCGGCGTTTTGCCTATACGCTGAGGCAGCCAATTCCCTACGGTCAAACCTTCAAAGTCTCCCTAGAAGGCGCTGTTTCTGTGCCCCAAGGCAAGCCGATCAAACCCTTTCAGGGGCAGTTTCGCAGTCGCGATCGCGTGCTTGTGTATCTTGGTTCGGGGGTCGAAGAGGGACGATTAATCCTCTACAACTTGACGTTGCAGCAAAAAACTTTTCTCACCCCCCCCAATCTGCGGGTGCTTGACTTTCAGCCCTATCCGGCGGGCGATCGCATTCTCTTTAGTGCGGGTGAACGGGGCGAGCAAATGGGCTTTGACCCCCAACTGT
Source organism: Thermosynechococcus sp. M46_R2017_013 (assembly GCA_015296025.1). Lineage (GTDB taxonomy): Bacteria > Cyanobacteriota > Cyanobacteriia > Thermosynechococcales > Thermosynechococcaceae > Thermosynechococcus. Next base: position 10,550 of record DVDZ01000064.1, on the reverse strand, counting down.
ACACCGTCACCACCGGACTATACTTTAACGCTCCCGATGCCCCCCGCCGTCAACCGCGACCCGCGGGTGAAATTTCCCTGATCCTCGACAACAGCGAGTACCAGAATTTGCGCTTCCAGTTGGCCAATGATGGCAGCAAAATTGTTGTGCAGCGGGTGAATCGTCTGCAGCCGACAGACAGTTCCCTCTGGCTTCTCGATGAAAATTTTCAGCCCCGTCGGCTCAATCAAGCGGCCGCTGGCGATTTTCGCATTGCTCCCGACAACCAACATTTAATTATTGCCCAAGGGCAGGGACTGGCGATTGTTCCCCTAGAACCCAGCAATGGCAAAAACGACTTTGACTTTTTACCCCAGTATGGCATGGTGCTAGACTTTAGCCGCGATGGACGGCAAGTGGCAGTGGTGAAGTTTAACCCCAATTTCTCGCGATCCCTCTACGTGGTGGATCTTTTCGGTGAACAGCGGGAACTGCTGACCCTCAATGGCTCCATCATTGCCGGTCAATTTGACCCCCAAGGGGAATTTCTCTATGCCATCCTCACCCGCCTTGAAGGGGCAGGCAACAACCGCGAAATCCCCTACCTTGCTCTTTTTGATCTGAAAACCAAGGAACTGTTCAAGCTCAAAGATTTTGACCCGCAGCAGGAACTGTACCTGAGCTTGGCACCCGATGGCCGTATCCTGGCCGTTGACTCTGTTGAGGGGCGCGAAATTCCAGAAGAGGTGAACAATAGCGATTTGTACAGTGACACTGCACCGCTTAACCCCAACCCCAATGATTTAGCAGAACTGCCCAGTCGCCCCCAAGCGTCACCACCGCCACTGCGTCAACTGCCCCCTCAACAGCATCAAATTTGGCTTTTCCCTCTAAAATCAAATCAGGATAAAATTACTGTTGGGATGCCAGAGCCTTTGGCACCCGGCTTGCGAGCACGGTGGTTACCTTAAAATGGCAGCAGCAACTGGTCGGGTTGTCCTCAATCACTCCACCCATATTGAGGGGCTGATTCCCGTCTTGGAAAAACTGGCCAAGGTAGCGGGGATCAGCACCCTCACCCCCGGTGTCATTGCCGCTGTCAAAGGTCAATCCCCCCATCTCCAACTGAGGGTCTCTGTCCCCATCAAAGGCGGGTTTAAGCTAATTGCGCGACGCGGCAAAACCGTGCAGGAAGTCTTTGTGGTCACCCAGCTCAGTAAAGCCGAGTTGAAAGCAGCCATTGATACCGTGCTGGCCTCTAAATAAGCCATGCTCAAATCCATTGGCCAACGCTTGGGAAACGACACAAGCCGTTTAATTTTGCAGCGCTTGGGGGAAGCCCTCATCACGTTGCTTTTGGCCTCTGCATTGAGTTTTACCATTATGCAGTTGGCGCCGGGGAACTATCTCGACACGCTCAAGACTGATCCACAGATTTCTGTGGAACGCTTGCAGGAATTGGAGCAGCAATTTGGTCTTGATAAGTCCCCCGTAGAGCAGTACTTTCGCTGGTTGTGGCAGATTCTTCGCTATGGCAACTTCGGTACCAGTTTTGTCTATCAGCGCCCGGTGGCATCGCTATTGTGGGAGCGGGTACCCGCTACCCTACTGCTCTCTTTTAGCTCTATTCTCCTGACATGGGGATTCGCCATTCCCCTAGGAATTTGGGCAGCCGTGACCCAAGATCGTTGGAGCGATCGCCTACTGCGGGTCATTAGTTACATTGGCCAAGGGTTTCCCAGTTTTATTACCGCCTTACTGCTGTTGTTTTTAGCTCAGAGTACCCCCTTGTTTCCCGTCGGTGGCATGACCAGCCTCTTTTACGATGAACTGCCGTGGTGGGGCAAGGTGCTCGACATTGGCTGGCACTTGATTTTGCCGACGGTTGCCCTCACCCTCACCAGTTTTGCGGCGTTACAACGGCTGATGCGCGGCAATTTACTGGATGTGTTGCGGCAAAACTACATTCAAACAGCACGGGCGAAGGGACTCCCCGAATCGCGGGTGATCTATGTCCATGCCCTGCGCAATGCGGTGAACCCCCTAATTACCCTTTTGGGCTTTGAATTTGCCAGCCTCCTCAACGGCGCATTTATTGCTGAGTTTTTCTTTAACTGGCCGGGTCTCGGTCGGCTGATTTTACAGGCGGTTACTGCCCAAGATATTTATGTGGTGATGGCGAGTCTGATGATGGGGGCAGTGATGTTGATTGTCGGCAACCTTCTGGCAGACTTGCTCCTGAAATGGGCAGATCCACGTATTCAATATTGAGGGAGACAAAAGTTTACGTATAGGCAGAAAACCACGGCGCCAAAGAGTGCTAGAAAATTCTGAAAAGACACTTGCCACAAGGTATAGCTGCCCTGATTCAGGATGAAGATAACATCAAAGATCCTGTGAGTGTACTCACTACTCCATGCAGTAGAAACCCCGAGGGAAAACGTCGAGCTTTACAAAGCTGAATTTTGGGATAATGAATAAAAAACAATCTGAGGCAGTCAGCGATGAGTTTAAATGTGGTTCATCTAGTGGGTTATGTCGGCAGCGATCCGGAGGTGCGCTATTTTGAGTCAGGAAGTGTGAAGTGCCGGCTAACCTTGGCAGTGAATCGCCCGAGCAAGGAGGATCAACCCGATTGGTTTAACTTAGAAATTTGGGGTAAAACAGCTCAGGTGGCCGCTGATTATGTGCGCAAAGGAACGCTTTTGGGTGTTAAGGGCAGTCTGAAGTTCGATCGCTGGCAAGACCGCAACACGGGAGCCGCACGCTCCTCGCCGGTGATTTTGGTTGAGCGCATGGACATTCTCAGCTCTAAGCGGGATACGGATCCCAACGCAGTTCCGGCGGGCTATGTGCCCGAAATGTAGGGATACAATTAACGTTCTATAGCTGCTGCCATGCCCAATCCTGCCCGAGATTTTTGGCAGTCCATGACTCAGACCGTCACCCAAGCGGTGCAAACGGTACAGTCTCGGTTTGATTGGCAACAGGTCTCCCTCAGGGAAAATGCCCGCACACCTGAACTCTGGGTAGAGTTCAAAGGTCAACGCCAAGTCTTTCCCCTAGTTGGCGATCGCTACATTATTGGCCGTAGTCAAAGCCGTGCCGATATTATTATTGACGCAGAGATTGTCAGTGGCACCCACGCCCGCCTAAAACGGCTCACCCCGAGCGGCGTCTTTCAAATCCAAGACTTAGATTCCACCAATGGCATCTATCGCCAACGGCAGCGTCTCCAAACCGGTGAGCTCCACCACGGCGATGTCATTACCCTTGGCCCGCCAGAGGTCAAAGGCGCCGTTACCCTCCGCTTCCACAATTCCCCCCCCCCTTTTGGTTCAGGTTCTCACCTACGGCATTTGGGGGGTAATCGGCATCAGTGTCCTAGGGATAGGATTGCTGACTGTGGAAGCCAACAAAGTGACGGTACGTCCCCTGCCTCCAATTGAGCAAGGTCCAATTATTCTCCTCGATCGCCAAGGGGAACTGATCAACCCAGTGGAGGATCGCGCCCACCGCGAACTGCAACGTCTCAATGACTTTTCCCCCTATCTAGTTCATGGGGTGTTGGCCTCTGAGGATGTTCGTTACTACTGGCACTTCGGCATCGATCCTTTGGGCATGGTGCGAGCCACACTTACCAACTTACTAGCCCGTCAAACCCGGGAAGGGGCAAGTACTCTATCACAACAATTGGCACGTACACTCTTTCGGTCCTATGTGGGGATGGATGAAAGCCTCAGCCGCAAGTGGCGGGAAATGGCAGCTGCCCTAAAGTTGGAATTTTTCTACAGCAAAGATGAGCTGCTTTTGGCCTACCTCAACCGTGTCTATTTGGGCATGGGAAATCGCGGCTTTGAGGATGCAGCTCAATTCTACTTTGATAAACCCGCCAAAGACTTGACCCTCAACGAAGCCGCCACACTGGTGGGAATTTTGCCTGCGCCCAATCGTTTTAATCCTGTGCGCGACTACGATGCTGCCGTAGATTATCGCAATCGTGTCATTTTGCGCATGGTGCAGCAGGGCTACATTAGCAAAGAAGAGGGCGATCGCGCCCGCCGTTCCCGCATTGAAATTAGTCCCAAGGCGCGGGAATTGCTTACTGCTCAGCGCTTTCCTTACTATACGGATCATGTCTATCAGGAACTTGCTCAACTTCTAGGTGAAAACCTTGCCCAAGAGGGCAACCTGATTGTGGAAACAGGCTTAGACCCCCGTTGGCAAAAACTGGCTGAATCGAGTCTGCGCACTTTCATCAGCAACACGGGCAGCAGCTATGGTGTCAGTCAAGGGGCATTGATGACTCTGCAGCCCAGTAGTGGTTTGATTCTTGCTTTAGTGGGTGGGGTGGATTATCAAAAAAGCCAATTTAATCGTGCGACCCTTGCCCTGCGCCAACCGGGGTCCACCTTCAAGGTGTTCGCCTATACCGAAGCCCTCTTAAAAGGCCACACGGCCGCTGAAACTTTTTCCTGTGAGCCAGTCTTCTGGCAAGGGCAACAATTTGCAGGCTGTCGTAGCGGGGGGGGTGCAATGGATCTGGCCACGGCCCTAGCCCTGTCTGAAAACCCCATTGCTTTACGCCTAGCACAAACCGTTGGCTTACAAGCCATCATTCAATTGGCAAGAGCAATGGGAATTGTGAGTCCTCTGCAAGCGGTGCCCGGCTTGGTCCTCGGTCAAAGTGAGGTCACTCTCCTAGAAATCAGTGGTGCCTTTGCCGTACTCGCCAATGAGGGACAGCGCATTCCCCCCCATGCCATTCTTGCGGTGCGCGATGGCGGTGATTGTAAACATGCAAACGACTGGCAGACCTGTCGCCTCATCTATGCCGCAAGCGATGAAATGCCTCAGCGGGTTCTCGACCCAGCGATCGCCAATGAAATGACCCGTTTACTCACCGCTGTTGTCAGTCGGGGGACGGGTCGGGCTGCTGCCATTGGCCGTCCAGTTGCCGGCAAAACCGGCACCACCAACGAGGGTCGTGATCTTTGGTTTATTGGCTATGTCCCCAGCGCCGATGTTCTCACCGGCATTTGGCTAGGCAATGATGACAATAGCCCTACCCAAGGCAGTAGTGGTCTCGCTGCCGCCCTTTGGGGTCAGTATATGGCACAGGCCCTAGATTAGCTTTCTTTGGGGAAAAAACGCACCGCTTCAGCTGCCACTTTTACCGCAGTGCCAATGGGAATATCCACAGCAAGGGGCTGGCGGGCATGGAGTTCCTTGCCACAGGGCAGTTGAATGCAGTAGCGATACTCGCGACCAAGAAACTGGCGATCGCGAATCACAAAGCAACCGGTGGCCTCAAGATCGGGCTGCAACTGGAGATCTTCTTCCCGAATCATCACTTCCCCTTCTCCCCTCGGCAGTGCTTCCAAAAGGGGAAATGTCCCAACATCCGTGCGCACCTGCGACCCTTCCACACAGGCGGGCAAAAAATTAGCTTGGGTAATGAAACCGGCCACAAACCGTGAAGCCGGCTGGCAATAGATCTCTTCAGGGGTACCCACTTGCTCAATCTTGCCTTGGCGCATGACCGCTAGGCGATCCGACAGACTCAGGGCTTCCTCCTGATCATGGGTAACAAAAATTGCCGTTGTTCCTGTGCCCTTGAGAATTGTGCGCAATTCTTCCCGCAGGTGCAGGCGCACTTGGGCATCGAGATTGCTGAGGGGTTCATCGAGAAGAATGACCGCCGGTTGAGGGGCGATCGCCCGTGCCAAGGCCACTCGTTGCTGCTGTCCACCCGACAATTCGTGGGGGTAACGCTTTTCCATCCCCTCTAGATGCACTAAAGCCAAAACTGCTGCCACTCGCTCCTGAATTTGTCTCCTGCTGAGGCGTTGTTGTTGCAAACCAAAGGCAATGTTCTCGGCCACCGTCAAATGGGGAAAAAGGGCAAAGTCCTGAAAGACCATTCCCAAAGACCGTTGCTCTGGGGGCACAAAGACATGCGCCGCTGCCACACAGCGATCGCCCACCCTAATTTCCCCAGCATCTGGCGTGTCCAGACCTGCAATTAAGCGCAGTAGAGTTGTCTTGCCGCAACCCGAAGGTCCCAACAGCCCCAGAATTTCCCCCTCATGGACCCATAGGCTCACATCCCGAATCGCCGTAAAGCGGCCAAAGGACTTATATAAGTGCTCAACCTGGACAGCTGTTTTAAGCGGTGGCCTCAAGGAAAGTGTGGTCATGATTGCCCAGAAAGTGAATCGTCTGCAATAAGTAAGACCTAGGCGCTCCCACTGCCTTAGGAATGATTCGTAGTGCAGCCCCTTTCTGAAATCGGGGGTAGGTCAGGGCATCAAAATGCTTGAATACCTTTGCTTTCGCAGTGTTAAGCAGACCCCATTCCCCTGAAAAGAGCCGCTATCGGTGTTCCTCTTATTTTGGCACAAACGCTCTCACTTGTTGCAGAAATTTTGCAATTGCTACGATTCCTTTCTGGGTTGCCGCTGCCCCCTAGGTGGCATTGAGAATTCGCTGCACAATTTGCAAACCCGTCACCGCCTGCCAGCCAAAGAGGATGACCAGAAACAGATTCAAGGTCATGTGCAGTGCCCGCGCAGCCTCGCTTCCTTTTTGCATAAAGGGGGTTAAGCTCGCAGAAATCGCAATCAATGCCGTCATCGTCAGTCCGACAATCAAGTGCGGCCCGACAAAAAGTTTGCCATTATTGATGTAGGTGACCGCCATCCCGCCAATCGTCCCCATCACCATTAAAGCCAATAGGATAGCGCCCACTTGGTGGTGCCTGAGATTGACCTTCGATTGAATGAGGGCTTTCTTTTCCTCGCCGCTGAGGGAGCGTAGGCGACGGGTTTGAATTCCCAGATACATGGCATAGAGCGTAAGTGCAAAAAGTACCCACATCAGTACTGGGTGGGCAAAGGTAATCACGGGCTTAAGAGGCTCAGGAATTTCAATCATGGTTTTCGTAAACAGAACTCGGCAGGCAAAGCATTTATCGAAAGTTTGCTTTTTATATCGTAGTACAGTCCTTTTCTAAAATATGGTGTACCCCAAGGGGGGGAAGCGCCCCTTGCGATGTCAACTCCCTCCTTGCGAGAAAGGCTGTAGGGCTTGATCGGACTTCCCCATCTGCTCTAAAGATGCCAAGACGTTAGACTGAGAGCAGGACATCTTCTTTGGTATGTCAATCCTTGGGAACACAATTTATGATGAAAACTTTTTGGCAACGTCTCAAATCTATCACAGCAATAGTGGCAGTGGGGGTTTTGATTGCCCATCTGGTGCTTGACAGTGGTGCCGCCTGGGCAGCCCGCAGTGGCGGACGGATTGGGGGTGGCTCCTTTAGTCGGCCGGCGCCCACCCGTTCCTACCGTGCCCCCCGCAGTGATTACGGCTATGTCCAGCCCGTTCCAGTCTATGGCGGTGGTTTTGGCTTTCCCTTTCTGATTCCCTTCTTTGGTTTTGGCGGTGGCTTTGGCGGCCTTTTTACGATCATCTTGATCGGTGTACTTGCCAATACTTTGATCTCTGCTTTCCGCAACTTCCGCAGCAGCGGCGATGACTCTGAAATCTACGCCGATAATCCGCCGGTCTCCCTACATACGCTGCAGGTGGGACTGCTGGCTCAAGCCCGTGAACTACAAGAGGAACTGAATCAACTAGCGCTCACTGCCGATACCCAAAGTCCCGAAGGCCTGACCAAAGTGCTTCAAGAGGCAACCCTTGCCCTACTGCGTCATCCCCAATACTGGGTCTATGCCCACGCCAGCAGCCAAGAAACAAAGCTGCTGCAGGCGGAAACAGCCTTTAACCAACTGGCGCTTGCAGAGCGGAGCAAACTTAGTGCTGAAACCCTGTCTAACTACCGTCGTGAGATTAAGCAGACGGCGATCGCCCCTGGGGTGAGCAATGATGTGGGTGAATACATTGTCGTGACTTTGGTGGTGGCTGCCACTGGACGCTTGACTTTGCCCGCAGTCAATAATGACCTAGAGCTACGGCAAGCACTGCAACAGTTGGGAGGCATTGGCAGCGATCGCCTACTGGCGGTGGAACTGCTCTGGCAACCCCAAGCCATCGGGGATACCCTCACTGCCGATGAATTGCTGATGGCCTATCCACAACTGAAGCACCTGTAAGACCCCTAGTCCCCCTGAGCTGCCAAATGTACAGCACCCCGTAATCCCACCTCAGGATTTGTAATCACGGCAACGTACAACTGCTCCATCAGGGGGCGAAACCGTCCTTTATTCACAAACCCTTGGAGAAAGGTGCCGTCGGTCATTTTCGGTAGAATCTTGGGGGCAATTCCCCCGGCAATCAGCACTCCTCCTAAGGGCAAACTTTTCAGGGCAAGGTTTCCAGCCTCTGCCCCATAGGCATCCACAAACATTCGCAAGGCTTCTGCGCACAGGGGATCCCCCTCAAGACCGTATTGGCTGATGACGGCAGCCCCATCCTCTGCCTCTGCCATCGCTGCTGCAACGCCTGCTGATTCGGGAGCAAAGTTGACCCCCTTGAGATATTCGTAAATCGCTACCAGCCCCGCCCCAGAGACCACCCGCTCTACGGACACTCGCTCGTAGGTTTGCCAGAGATAGCGCAATAGACCTATTTCCTGTTCATTGCGCGGCGGAAAGTCGGTGTGGCCGCCCTCAAGGGGAAGCACTTGGTAGCGATCGCCCTGCCAAATCATCAAGGCCTCCCCCAATCCAGTACCGGCTCCCAAGAGGGCAATAGGCGCTTGGGGACGCCGCGGCCGCTCTTGTAGGACAACAAACTCCGTTGGCGGCAGCACCAATGCCCCATAGGCCACAGCGGCAAAGTCATTCAGCAGCGTTACACTCGGGATCTGCAATGCCGTCTCTAATTGCGCACCACTGACCCGCCAGCCCAAATTCGTTACTTGAGCCACCTGGTCAATCACCGGACCTGGAATCCCCAGACAAGCCCTCTGGGGATGGGCAGGACTCTCCCTGAGGAACGTTTGCAAAAGAGCCGTCAAGTCAGGAAAATTGCGGCTGGTGTATTTAGCCCTGTGGAGCAAATGCCAATCACTGCCCACCACATCCCACAACTCGACGAGCGTTTTTGTGCCGCCAACATCGGCACCGAGAACGACAGTCATTGCTCACCTAGGGCTGCTGAAGGTTTCTGACTGCAGTCGGTGGAATGGGCTAAGACCCGCTGCATCACAAGGGCGTAGGCCTCTTCAATGGCGCCCAAATCTTGGCGAAAACGATCTTTGTCGAGAATGCGCTTCTTAGGATCGCTTTCCTCCTGATTCCAAAGGCGGCAACTGTCGGGGCTGATTTCATCTGCTAAGAGAATCTCTCCACTGCGACTGCGGCCAAACTCCAGCTTAAAGTCCACCAGAGTAATGCCACACTCGGCAAAAAAGCGACTGAGGTGGGTATTCACAGCCAAGGCCATTTGCGTCATTTGAGCCACTTCCTCATCCGTAGCAATCTGCAATAGGCGCAAGCGATCGCCCGTAAGCAGCGGATCCCCCAGAGCATCATTTTTGAGGTAAAACTCCACAAGTGGAGGATTGAGTTCTAAACCTAGGGGCAATCCCGTCTGGCGACACAGGCTTCCTGCCGCCCGATTGCGCACCACCACCTCAAGGGGAATAATCTCTACCCGTCGAATATGCATCCTCTGCGGTGCCACTTGGGCAATAAAATGGTTGGGAATGCCCTGAGCTGCCAGATACTGAAACAAACGGCTGGCGATCGCGCAGTTCATCACTCCCTTGTTTTGGATCGAGCCGCGCTTTTGAGCATTAAAAGCGGTTGCCTCATCCTTGAACTCCGCCAGCAAGATGTCTGGATCTGCTGTGGCGTAAATAATTTTTGCTTTGCCTTCGTACAAGGGAGAGACTTGAGTCATAAAAAGCAATGGGTCTAAAAGCCAGATCTAGCCTAGCAAAGCCTGTCCCCCAATCTACGGAGCTTCCTGTAGGATAATCGCAATAGCTAACCCCCTCTGCGGCAAATTGGCATAGACTGACGGCAGGAGATAGATAGCAATGCCTCACCTCAGTAGTCAACAGGTAGAAAAACTGGCAGAAATTGGTACCTTCCTCCGCGACAAGCGACTAGAACTCGGTCTGAGCCTTGAGGAATTGGCCGCTAAAACCTTAGTGCGCCAGTCAATCTTGGCAGCGATTGAGAATGCTAGCCAGAGGAGTTACCTGAACCTGTTTATACCCAAGGTTTTATTCGCCGTTTTGCCGATGCCCTTGGCCTAGATGGCAAAAGCGTGGCTGCCCATTTTCCAACAGGGGTTGAACCTGCGCAGCGACCCCATCCATCCGGTGTCTCTAGAGGCGGTGTGGGTTGGCAGTTGCGGCCAATTCACCTGTACTTGACATACTTAGCCTTAGTGGCAACGGCCGTGGCGGGGTTGGCCTATTTCTTTCGTCCTCAAGCCCAAAGCATTACCGATTTACCCCCTGCCCCCAGCCCCACAGCGGCGGTAACGCCTCGTCTTCCTCCTGCGAAAACTCTTGAGGTCAAATTATCCCTCTCCGATGCCTCCTGGCTAGAGGTGGAAGCTGATGGTCGCGTTGTCTATGCCGGTATTCTGCA
>DVDZ01000205.1 GCA_015296025.1 Thermosynechococcus sp. M46_R2017_013 | reverse complement strand
CATGAACGCGAAGCCTCATATTCCCAGTTTCCCAGAAGCAGGCTGTAGGCTTTTTCTGGAAATCACCCGATTTGTAAACAGGCCAAAAGTTGGCATGAACAATTTCAACCCCAAACCCACAGGCAGAAATGACCTAGGGTGCTACAAAGGCAAAAGTTCCTAACAGTAGGCGAGAGCGCCGCCTCCCGCTCTGGTAACAGGCTTGGGAAGCTACGATTGAATTGCGAAGCAATAAATCGCTAGTTGCGTTCAAAATGCAGTCTGACCAGCAGGGTGTGGCATGGTTTGCCTGCAACAAGTTGATTACTGTTTAGGCAACTAGCCGCGATAGGCTAAAAGATAGGCTAGCAATTTGCCGCTATTGTTTGGATACTTGGGATGGGTCGCACCTACCGCACAATTGGCATTAATCTCAAGGCAATGCCCCTGGGAGAAAGCGATCGCCTGCTCAGTGTTTTTAGTCGCGATCGCGGGCTATTGAAGTTAGTGGCACCCCATAGCCGTGGCTCCCGCTCAAAACTGGGCGGACGAGTGGACTTGTTTGTTGTCAATGACCTTTTTATTAGTCCTAGGCGCAATCTAGATCGCATTCTCCAAGCAGAAACAGTTGCCACATACCAAGGCCTGAATAGCCATCTCAGCACGCTGACTGCTGCCCAATATCTCGGTGAAGTGGTACTCTACCAAGTCCAGCCGCAGCAGCCTCAGCCGGATCTCTTTGATTGGCTTTGTGCTACCTTAGACCAGCTTCAGGGGGTCTCTCCTCGGGCAGCCCTAGCACTCTTGGTGCGCGGCCTCTGTGGCATTCTGCGATTGGGGGGGATTGCCCCGGAATGGTACCAGTGCCATGAAAGTGGCTGCGAAATTGCCGTCCCTGCGGCGGATACCGACTGGCGATTGGGCTTTAGTTTTGCCGGCGGTGGCGTTTTTACCATCAAGGCAGAGCACACAGCGCAGCGGGATTCTCCGTCGCGTATTTGTGGCGATCGCCAACTGACAGCTAGTGAAGTCCGTCTGGGGCAATGGCTGGCAATGCCCACCACTCAATCTTTAACACGGGATGAATTCCTTGCCCAAGCGGAGGCCTATCCCCTCAGTGTTTGGCTCTCCTTTGAGCGGGTGTTGCGCCAATACTTGCAATTTCATCTGGAGCAGACGTTGCGAGTGCCCCCCCTTCTTGATAGTTGTTTTTCACCTGTGGCAGTGTCGCAGCTATGACCATTGAGCACCAAGACCTTCGTTTGAATTTGCCCCTTCCCCCTGTGCCCCCCCTTTGGCAAAACCGCAATTTTATTGCTCTTTGGCTGGCGCAGATCTGCTCGCAGTTAGCCGATAAAATTTACCTTGTGTTTGTTATTGCCCTCACCACCGAGTTTTTTCAAGGGGCAAACCAGAGCATTAGTGGTTGGGTGTCAGCAATCATGATCGCCTTTACAATTCCGGCCATTCTGTTGGGGTCGGTGGCGGGGGTACTGGTGGATCGCTGGTCAAAGAAACAGGTGCTCATTGTTACCAATCTCTATCGTGCCCTGCTGGTTCTGTGCCTTCCGGTTACAATTCTCCTTGGCGCTGGGCGATGGTTTGGCTTTGTTGCCCTGTTGCTAGTTACATTTGCTATCTCCTGTTTAACCCAGTTTTTTGCCCCTGCCGAGCAGGCGGCGATTCCGCTATTGGTGGATAAGTCCCATTTAATGGCGGCTAACTCCCTCTATACCCTGACAATGATGGCCGCTCTGGTGGTGGGCTTTGCGGCGGGTGAACCCCTGCTGCATCTGGCCAGTCATTGGCATTCTCAGTGGGGTGGAGCTATCTTTTTGAGTGCCTGCTATGGGGGAGCGGCGCTTCTGCTCCTGCTGTTGCAGCCGCCCGATCAGTGCCCTCTGCTGCCCCAGAGCGATCGCCACCTAGGGCAAGAACTGCGCCAAGGACTGCGCCTTTTGCAGGAATACACAGCCTTGCGTTTTGCTCTGTTGCAACTGATTTTGCTCTTTGCCATTGTGGCTGCTATGTCAGTGTTGGTGGTGCGCCTTGCAGAGGTCTTACCCACCCTCGATACAGATCAATTTGGGTTTCTGTTGGCTGCTGCCGCTGGCGGACTAGGCCTAGGAGCACTGCTTTTGAATACCTTGGGTAAACGCTTTTCCTACGGCTGGTCGGGTTTGATTGGCTGTTGGGGCATGGGGGGCATGTTTTTGGGTCTCTCCCTAAGCCTCGATTCTTTGGCTTGGAGCATGGCCTATATCGTTGGTTTGGGCTTCTTTGCCGCCTTTGTGGCGATTCCAATGCAAACCCTAATCCAGCTTATGACACCCGCCGAACAGCGGGGGACGATTTTTGGGCTGCAAAATAACCTCGTGAATATTGCCCTCAGTGTGCCCTTGGCAGTTGCTGGCTTAGCGGAGACGTGGTGGGGACTGCCACCAGTACTCATCAGCTTGGGAGGGGCGATCGCCCTCGGCGGGACGCTCATGACCCTCAGCCATCGCAACGGCAAGGGGACGGGGAGCATTTTCTAAAAGTTCCATAAAAAATCTTAAATCCTTTCATCTTGACGTTTTTTGCGCTACGCTGTAGAGTCAATTGACGCTTTTGCTGGCGTAACTTACCATGTCACCCGCTTTCCCCTCCTCCCCTATGACTTCCTCTAGCCCTGTGATCGCTCTTAAGGAAATGGTGTCGCGGTTACAGCGGGAAAACAGTAAAATTCAGGAGCTATTGGCATCCCTCAGCTTTGCGCTGCGGAGTTTCAACAATCTCAATCAATTTTTTGAACTGATCCCGCTCATTACCTGTCGGGTCACAGAGGCGGAGGCGGCTGCTTTAGTCCTATTTCGGGCGGACGGTCAAGCCCGCCTAGAACAACTCCATTGTCACGCCAGCGATCAGTGCCCGAATATTCGGGCTGCCCTAGAGACGGCCACTCGTACCCTTGCCAATAGTGTTGCTATGGCTGCTATTGATGCGGGCAGCGATCGCGAGTTTAGCCGTCCTCGGCTTGAGCAACTGTTGGATCAGCAACTGCGAGAACGCCTCCCCCAAGGCATTCAATTCTACGGCACTGCTATTCTTGTCAAGGATTCAGGACTCACAGAGCGGGGGCGATTATACGTTTTTAGCCAGCAACCAGAGTACGAGTGGAATGAAACGCGGCAGCAACTCCTGCAGGTCATTGCCGATCAAACAGCAGTGGCCATTGCCAATGATGAACTGGCCTTGAAACTGCGCGATCGCCAACGGTTAGACCGAGAACTAGAAATTGGTGCTGAAATTCAACGGCGACTTTTACCCCACCGCTGTCCCAAAATCCATGGGCTAGAGCTAGCCGCCGAGTGTCGCACCGCCAGTTGGGTTGGAGGGGACTACTATGACTTTATTCCCATTACCTATGGCCTCAGCGATCAACAAGACATTGAACAAGGCCGTTGGGGCATTGCTATTGGGGATGTCATGGGTAAAGGGGTTCCGGCCGGCCTAATCATGACAATGACACGGGGGATGTTACGGGCGGAAGCTCTCAATGGTCACCGTCCTAGCCGCATTTTGCAGCATCTCAACCGGGCAATGCAGCCGGATTTAGAAAGCTCCCACCGCTTTGTAACCCTCTTTTACTCTGAGTACAATCCGCAAACGCGACTCCTAGCCTACAGTAATGCAGCTCACCTTCCCCCCCTGCTCTGGCGCGCTGAAACGGGGATCGTCCATCGCTTGGATACCTACGGCATGCTCATTGGTCTAGATGCCCGCAGCCAATATCAAGAGGCTGAAGTACGCCTTCAACCAGGCGACACCGTGGTCTACTACACCGATGGCATTACAGAAGCGGATAATCCCAAGGGTAAACGCTTTGAAGAAGAACGCCTAGCCGCAGTTATCAAGGAAGGCTGTGCCAAAGGTTTAGGGGCACAGGCACTATTGGATTACATCTTTGATGCCGTTGAGGCCTTTACCGCTGCCAATGGACGGCGGAGCGATGATATGACATTGGTGATTCTGCGGGTTCTTGACGAAACTTGAGTAAGCGGATAGGGTTACGAATTGGCTACCCCTTTGACCCACAGGTGCAGCATCCCCTTCAAAAGTAATCCCATAGATCTAGTAATGATAGCAACAGAAGCAGCTAAGATAACCACAGGGGTGTGAGGTGGGGATGCGCTACTTCGTTGAAGTCAGCTTCTGCTGCGATGATGATGCCATTTGGGATACACTGACTCGCTACTTAGGTTTTGTGGAAGCGGAGACCCTTGATCAAGCAATAACCCTGCACCATTTCTTTGAAATCCATCCCCTTGTCTCTGGTGTGGAAACCTTTGTGCAATCGAGTGAAAGCCAGCCCTACCTCCTGATGACAACCTATGCAGAGCGCATCAGCAAGGCCAATGTTCAACGTAGCCGCTTTCAAGAGGCAGTTTCCATTCTGGGGGAAAATAGTCCGGGACTCGCAGAGTGGCTCTTTATGGAAACCACGGGGGATGAGTATTAAGTACCCTGACTCACAGTAGAGAAAACTATAATAGAGAGTTCCTTGGAGCACACGATAGGAAGTTGTGACGTGGCTATGTCCGACGATCGCCCGCTGCCCCATTCTGAGACAGAGTCCCCTGCCCTACGGTTAGGACGCAACCCCGGTCTTCAGGTGCGCCACGATGAAGTGGAGCGATCGCTCCTAACGCCAATGCTTCAGCACTATGCCGAAATTAAAGATGCCTACCCCCAAGCCCTACTCCTCTATCGGGTAGGGGATTTCTACGAAACCTTTTTTCAGGATGCCTGTATCGTTGCTCGCGAACTCGAACTGGTGCTCACCGGCAAAGAGGGGGGCAAAGAAGTGGGACGAGTTGCCATGGCTGGCATTCCTCACCACGCCCTTGAACGTTACTGCCGCACCCTCATTGAAAAAGGCTATGCCATTGCCATCTGTGACCAAGTGGAAGACCCCGCCCAGGCCCAAGGATTGGTGAAGCGGGAAGTAACCAAAGTGTTTACACCAGGAACGGTCTTAGATACGGAGCTACTTCAGCCGCGCCGCAATAATTTTTTAGCTGCCGTTCTGCTTTCTGGGAACCATTGGGGGCTGGCCTATGCCGATGTCTCCACAGGAGAGTTCTGTACCACCCAAGGGAGCGATCGCGCTGATTTAGTGGCGGAACTCAACCGCCTGCAACCCGCAGAAATTCTCCTTCCCAGTGAAGCGCCGGACATTAACCGTGTTCTGCGCCCCGGCGAAGCCAAGGATCAATTACCTGCTGAATTGCCGCCCCAATGGTGCTACACTCTGCGATCGCCCCAAGATTTTCAGGCAGCGGAAGCGCGCCAACGCCTGTGTCAACGCTTTCAGGTCAAATCCCTCGAAGGCTTTGGCTGTGAACATCTGCCCCTTGCCATGCGGGCGGCCGGTGGCCTCTTGGCCTATTTAGATGAAACCCATCGCCACCAACCGGTGCCCCTGCAAAACCTCAGCACCTATTCCTTGGCTCAGTATCTCTTCCTTGACCCGCAAACCCGCCGCAATCTGGAATTGACGCAAACTGTCCGCGATGGCAATTTCCAAGGCTCGCTACTGTGGGCGATCGATCGCACAACGACGGCAATGGGGGGGCGTCTATTGCGCCGCTGGCTCCTGCAACCCCTCCTTGACCTTGAACAAATCACGGCGCGCCAAGAGGCCATTGCCGAATTGATGGCCAATAGTAGCCTGCGCCAAAGTCTGCACCGCCACCTTCAGGAAATTTATGACCTTGAACGCCTAGCGGGTCGGGCGGGTTCCGGGACGGCCAATGCCCGCGATTTAGCGGCGTTGCGGGACTCGTTTCGCACGTTAGTTTCCCTTGCTGCGGTTGTGACCGCAACCCAATCCCCTTATTTCCAAGTCCTTGCCCACCTGCCACCGGTAATTGAGCAGTTAGCAGATACCCTCAGCGCAGCCCTTGTGGATCAGCCCCCCATTAGTCTCACCGAAGGGGGGCTCCTGCGACCGGGTGCCTATCCAGAACTGGATCAGCAACGCCAGCAAATTGAACAGGATCAACAGTGGATTCTTAACTTAGAAGCCCAAGAACGGGAGCGCACCGGCATTGCCACGCTCAAAGTGGGCTATACCAAAGTTTTTGGCTACTACCTAAGTGTCTCCCGCGCCAAACTAAACCAAGTACCCGATGACTATATCCGCAAACAAACGCTCACAAATGAGGAACGCTTTATTACGGCTGAACTCAAGGAACGGGAAGCACGGTTGCTGGCTGCCCAAAGCCATCTTTTTGAGCTGGAGTACCAGTATTTTGTTCAGTTGCGGGAGCAGGTGGCTGCTCAGGCCTCCACCATTCGTGAGGTTGCGGCGGCGGTAGCAGCCGTAGATGCGCTTTTAGGGTTAGCAGAGGTGGCGCTGTATCAGGGCTATTGCCGACCGCAAATGACCTGCGATCGCCGGCTTCAAATTCGTGGAGGTCGTCATCCCGTGGTGGAGCAGATGTTGCCAGCAGGATTTTTTGTTCCCAATGACACCGAACTCGGTACGGGTGCCGATCTAATAGTGCTGACAGGCCCCAATGCCAGTGGCAAAAGTTGCTATTTACGGCAGGTGGGTCTAATCCAACTGCTGGCGCAAATGGGCAGTTATGTGCCCGCTACGAGTGCCACGTTAGGAATCTGCGATCGCATTTTTACCCGCGTGGGTGCGGTTGATGATCTGGCAACTGGGCAATCCACGTTTATGGTGGAAATGAATGAAACGGCCAATATTCTTAACCATGCCGGCGATCGCTCCCTTGTTCTTCTCGATGAAATTGGCCGCGGTACCGCTACCTTTGACGGGCTGGCGATCGCTTGGTCTGTAGCAGAATATCTTGCCACCGTATTGAAATCGCGCACCATTTTTGCCACCCACTACCACGAGTTGAATCAACTGGCAGCACTCCTGCCCAATGTGGCTAACTACCAGGTGGTTGTTAAGGAACTCCCCGACGAGATTATTTTTTTACACCAAGTCAAGCCCGGCGGTGCTGATCGCTCCTACGGCATTGAAGCGGGTCGCCTTGCTGGACTTCCCCCGCTGGTCATTCAGCGCGCCCGTGAAGTAATGCGCCAGATTGAAAAACACAGCAAAATTGCCGTGGGGCTACGTAAAAGTCAAAAAAATAACCCAGCAGCTCAAACCTTGTCCGAAGCTGACCAGCAAGAACTACCCCTACAGTGAGCCACAGGGGTCAGTGGCGGTAAACCTCTACCTGAAGTTGTTCTTAATGTGCCACTCCGCGGATACCTCGACATGAGGAATCCCATGAAATTTTCCCTACTCCCTAAAATAGTATTAGGCAGGGGTTTGAGAAAGGAGGTCAGCGAGGCAATGAAGAATGAACGCCTAGGGGAATTGCATACCGAAACATCCAACATCCCTAGTAACTCCAGTACCCTCCCTAAAGCAACATATCTGACGTGGCCTTGGATTGCACTGGGAGGAGGTATCTTAGGGATATGCGTCCTCGGGGGGCTGGCTCTCGTTATCGTCAGCGGGCTTTCAGGGGAACCAGCGGTAGCCCCAACCAATTGGCAAGCTAACCCTTCTAGTGCTGAGGTTCCCTTCTCTTCTTCTATTCCGGCTGGCAGTGGTATGGAGATGGGCAGTGATGCCTACACCCCAATGCCGAATTATGATTTTGGAGGCAGTGGCAGCGATTTCAGTCTGGGCAACACCGATGGTTTAGCCGCATCGATTCGCGAGCACAGCAATGAGAACTCTTGGTGGGCAGAGGAGTGGAGCCGTGCCCTAGGGGACAACTATCCTGAGCCAAGCCATATCGATCCTGACGGCAACCCCGGCTGGATTGACCATAGCGGCGCATTCCACGACTACAACTCAGGCATGTCGGAGTATGAGAGCACTACCCTAGGCGGTAGCTATAGCGGCGAGTGAGAAGGATAAAAGAGCGAGAGGGTATCCCTTCATCAGCCTTCCTGAAAAAGGGCAGGCAAGGGGATACGCTCCCTATTTTTTTTGTAATTGGCTTCTATTCATCCTATTTTTTGCGAGATTATTGCTAGAGTAGCTTAGCTGCAATCTGCCCACAACCGAAAGTTAACCTAACGCAAGCCGTTATCATAGATAGAAGTGTAACGTTTTGTTAACAAGAGGCAGTTGTGGTTGTCCTGTTGAAGCTCCCCCCAGCGGTGCGGCAAACACTATTGAGACTGGTGCTAGCAGGCCTACTGTTTTGGTCAAGCATTGCCGCCATGCTACCTACTTTACCCCTCTATATTGCTGAACAAGGAGGTACGCCCCATCAGGTGGGGTTTGTTATGGGTGCCTTTGCCGTTGGACTCATTTGCTCCCGCTCTTGGCTAGGGACACTGGCCGATCGCCAAGGACGCAAAATTACACTGCTCATTGGCCTCGCTGTGGCCGCGATCGCCCCTCTCTTTTACATCTTCAGCCACAACCTGCCCCTGCTGATTCTTGCACGCTTTGTCCACGGTGTCAGTATTGCCGGCTTTACCACCGGCTATATGGCACTTGTTACCGACATTGCTCCCCTGCAACATCGCGGTGAAATCATCGGCTACACCAGTCTTGTGCATCCCATTGGCGTTGCCCTCGGACCAAGTCTCGGCAGTTGGCTGCAAATGAACTACAGTCACAGTTGGGTCTTCCTTGTTGCCAGTAGCTTAGCCGCCCTTGGGTTCATGGCTGCTGCAGGGGTGCGTGCAGTAAATATCCCACAGGACTTAGGGGTGCCTTGCCCAGAGAAAACCCTCTTTTGGCGGCTTTTGCTCTCAGAGCGGCTGCGCATTCCCAGCCTCGTGATGTTGAGTGTGGGATTGACATTTGGAGCGATCGCCACTTTTATTCCTCTGTTTATTGCCAGCGAACGGCTCGATATCTCGGCGGGGCTGTTTTACTCTGTAGCAGCGATCGCCAGCTTTATTGGTCGCGCGGCTACAGGTTCTGCCTCCGATCGCTGGGGCCGGGGCATTTTCATCTCCGCAAGTCTTGCCTGCTACGTGGTGGCAATGGTGCTCCTTGCCCAAGCCCAAACTGCCTTGGGTGTCCTCTGGCTGCCATCCTCGAAGGTCTTGCCGGCGGTGTCCTCATTCCCATGGTCGCCGCCCTGATGGCTGATCGCTCCACCCCCCATGAGCGAGGACGGGTTCTCAGCCTTAGTTTAGGGGGCTTTGATCTGGGGATGGCCCTAGCAGGGCCACTGCTGGGAGGGCTGGTTGAACCCTTGGGCTATCGGCTGATCTTTCGCATGGCGGCGGTCTTTAGCCTCTTGGGGCTGACGTTCTTTTTAACCGCCAGTAGCAAAAGCCTGCCCGATTCCCTGCGCTTTGCCCTTGGCATGGGGCGCGATCGCTACGCCCTCTAGCCTATTATTCTTTGGGGATTCGTTACAATTTGTTGAGATAACTCACTACGGAAGAGCGCGTGTCCACACCAGTTTCCGCCAGTTTGACCCCCACCGGCAAATCCTACCGCTGGAATCGCGAACGCTACTCCAAAACGCGGCGCTTCTTTGACATTTGGTTTTTTGTCTGGCGATTTCTTTTTGGTCGCTGGCTCCTCACCCAAGCTTGGAGTTACTGGGGCGGCATGACCGATGCCAAACGTGCGGCGCGACGTCGTGCCCAAGCCATTTGGATTCGCGAAACTTTCCTTGATCTTGGACCGACCTTCATCAAACTGGGACAACTGTTTTCCACCCGCGCCGACCTTTTTCCCAGTGAATACGTCGAAGAACTAAGCAAACTCCAAGACCGCGTCCCTGCCTTTAGTTACGAGCTTGTCGAAAAAATTATCTACGAAGATTTTGGCCGCCATATCCCTGAACTCTTTCGCAGCTTTGATCCCATCCCCATGGCCGCAGCCAGTCTTGGCCAAGTTCACAAAGCGCAACTCCTCTCCGGCGAAGAAGTGGTGGTCAAAGTCCAACGCCCCGGCCTGCGGCAGTTGTTTGATATTGATCTGGCAATTCTCAAGGGTATTACTCAATACTTCCAAAACCATCCTAAATGGGGTCAAGGCCGCGACTGGATGGGCATTTACGACGAGTGCTGCCGCATTCTTTACGAAGAAATTGACTACCTCAATGAGGGACGCAATGCCGACACCTTCCGCCGCAACTTTCGCGATCGCGAGTGGGCCTGTGTGCCCCGCGTCTATTGGCGTTACACCTCACGGCGTGTACTCACCCTTGAGTACCTGCCTGGAATTAAAATCAGTCACTACGAAGCCCTCGAAGCAGCTGGCCTAGACCGCAAACACCTTGCCGAACTGGGGGCAAAGGCCTATCTCTATCAAGTTCTCCACGACGGCTTTTTCCACGCCGACCCCCATCCGGGCAACATTGCCGTCAGCCCTAGCGGTCAACTGATTTTCTACGACTTTGGCATGATGGGACGCATTCAACCCGTCACCCGCGATAAATTGCTGAAAACATTTTTAAGCATTGCCCAACGGGATGCCGAGCAGGTGGTACAGTGCCTTGTAGAGCTAGGGGCATTGGTACCCACAGGCGATCTAGGGCCGGTACGTCGCTCGATTCAGTACCTCCTCGACAATTTCATGAACCAGTCCTTTGAAGCCCAATCGGTAGCTCAAATTAGCGATGATCTCTACGAAATTGCCTATAATCAACCCTTTCGATTTCCGGCGACATTTACCTTTGTGATGCGTGCATTTTCCACCCTAGAGGGGGTGGGCAAGGGACTCGACAAAGACTTTAACTTCATGCAAGTTGCCCAACCATTTGCGACCGAACTTATGACCAACGGAAACTTCCCCGATCCTAGTAATGGCAGTCTTTTCTCTGAGCTGAGTCGTCAAGCAGCTCAAGTGGGCAGCAGTGCTATTGGCTTGCCCCGTCGCCTTGAAGAGGTTCTCGATAAGCTTGAAAATGGTGATTTGCGCTTGCGCATCCGTTCCAGTGAGAGCGATCGCATGCTGCGGCGCCTGAGTAACATTAATTTAGGGCTAAATTATGTGGTGCTTATTGGCAGTTTTTCCTTAGTAGCGACAATTTTACTCGTGAACCAGTATCTTCTTTTAGCAGGTGTGGCAGCCGCATTAGCGGTATGGTTTGGGATTCTCTATTGGCGACTCATGCTTAAACTCGATAGGTATGAAAAAATGTTTTAACAAGCAGCCCAAAATAGGGGGGTCATGAAGGTTGCCGGCTTAACCGACTGCGGTCTGATTCGCAGGAGCAATCAGGATGCTTTTTATATTGATGAAAAGCACCACCGTTTTTTTATTGTTGCCGATGGTATGGGGGGTCACGCTGGCGGTGAGGAAGCCAGTCGTTTAGCAGTGGAACATATTCAGACATTCCTAGAAACCCACCTCGAAGACCTTCAGCATGACCCTGTGACCCTACTCCGCCAAGCCTTTCTTGCCGCCAATGACGCTATTGTTGAGCAGCAGCGCCAAAATACTGCCCGTGCTGATATGGGTACGACGGCTGTGGTGGTTCTGGTTGATGAAAAGAGCGATCGCGCTTGGTGTGCCCATGTAGGGGACTCCCGCATCTACCGCTGGCGCCAAGAACAGCTAAAACAGATTACTAGTGATCACACTTGGATTGCCCAGGCAGTGCAGATGGGGAGTTTGACCATTGAGCAGGCACGGCAACATCCGTGGCGTCATGTGCTCTCCCAGTGCCTAGGCCGCGAAGACCTCACCCAAATTGATATTCAACCAATTGATCTAGAGCCGGGCGATCGCCTGCTTCTGTGCAGCGACGGCTTGACCGAAGAACTCACCGATGAGGTCATCAGTATCTACCTCAGTGAACCCGATGTCGAACAAGCAGCGGCTGCCCTTGTGAATGCGGCTAAAACCCATGGCGGCCGCGACAATGTTACCGTCATTGTCATTGGTGTTTAACCCATAAAGCCTATGCAAACGGAATTTATCCGTCTTACCCTCCCCCGCCACTCCCTCCTCCTCCCTTTTCATGACGCTGTTGAACAGGCTCTGCAAGCCCATGGTCAGCCCCTGCGCTGGGCTATTACTGCCACCACGACCACTGATTTAACGGTTGAAGCCATCGTTCTTAAAACGCCACCCAGCCTTTGATACAATCCCTTTAGGTTCTTTTATTCGCGCCCCTATGACCTCTGCAGGTATTGGCATTCAAACAGCCCAGACTCGTCCCGGACGGGTGAGCGGTCAACTCCACGTCTATGACGGTGCCGGTAAAGGTAAATCCCAAGCAGCTTTGGGGGTCGTTCTGCGCTCCATTGGCCTTGGCATTGCCTCTGCGTGGCCAACGCGGGTACTCCTACTGCGCTTTCTCAAAGGACCGGGTCGTGCCTATGCCGAAGATGCCGCCATTGAAGCCCTGCAACGGGGGTTTCCCCACTTAATTGATCAGGTGCGCACCGGCCGAGCCGAATACTTTACTGCCGAGCAGATTACTAGGTTTGATCGCCAAGAGGCACAGCGGGGTTGGGATATTGCCAAAGGAGCGATCGCCTCCGGCCTCTATTCTGTAATTGTTTTGGACGAACTTAACCCTGTTTTAGATTTAGGCCTCCTGCCCGTTGAGGAAGTCGTCAACACCCTCCGCCACAAGCCCGAACACCTCGAGATTATTGCCACTGGCCGGGGTGCCCCTGCCCAACTCCTGCAAATTGCTGACCTCCACTCCGAAATGCGTCCCCTTGTGCATTCCACGGCTCAAGAGCAGGGCATTGAAGGAATTGAAATCTATACAGGCGATGGCAAAGGCAAGTCCACCAGTGCCCTGGGTAAAGCCCTGCAGGCAATTGGCAAAGGGATCAGTCGCGATCAATCCCACCGTGTCCTGATTCTCCAGTGGCTCAAGGGGGGGCAAGGCTATACTGAGGATGCCGCGATCGCCGCCCTCAAGGAAAGCTATCCCCATCTTGTAGATCACCACCGCTGTGGCCGGGATGCCATTGTTTGGCGCGGTCAACAGCAAGAAATTGACTACATCGAAGCCGAACGCGGCTGGGAAATTGCCCGTGCTGCCATTGCCTCTGGCCTCTACAAAACAATCATTCTCGATGAACTCAACCCCACGGTTGACCTTGAGCTTTTGCCCGTTGAACCCATTGTGCAAACCCTTCTGCGCAAGCCTCGCACCACCGAAATCATTATTACCGGTCGCTGTAAATATCCCCCTGCCTACTTTGAACTCGCCAGTGTTCACTCGGAAATGATCTGCCACAAACACTACGCTGAAAAAGGTGTTGATCTAAAACGTGGCGTTGACTTTTAGGAACAAATGCAGGCGAGCAGCCTTTCTCCCGCCTAAACCCAGGGGCATTCCCGATCAATGTCCAAGATAGTCATCACTGCACTTGGGAAGGGACACCAGAGGGTTGCTTAAAACCATCCTTCTGTCCTGTTTGAGCTGTATTCACAGGCTTAGGAGCTTGGCTACGATAAATTGCTTGACGCAACTGAGCAACTCCTGCTTGGTATAGAGGATCAGCCGCTGTCGTCCACAGCCGCGGATTGGCACTCACTTCTTTAGGCAGCCTCACCAGCACATTCGGCTTAATCCCAGTACGGTTAATATCTGTGCCGTTAGGCGTATAGTAATGAGCAACGGTTACCGACAAGCCTGAACCATCACTCAACTGGTGAATGGATTGTACCAAGGCCTTACCGTAGGTTGGCGTGCCCACCACAATCGCACGAC
>DVDZ01000075.1 GCA_015296025.1 Thermosynechococcus sp. M46_R2017_013 | reverse complement strand
GAAGGAGTTGGCTATCCGGCTGAAAGTTCGGCTCCTGAACCATCAGGGAAGTTAGCCCTAATCAGCAACCACTTGGATATTGAGTTTGACAGTCACTTCGGGATGGAGCTTGATTTCAGCCGTGTAGGTGCCCAATTTGCGAATCTCGGGCAAAACCATGTCACGGCGATTGATTGTTTCACCCGTAATCGCTTGAATGGCATCGGCTACATCTTGGGGCGTGACACTGCCAAAGAGCATATCTTTTTCGCCTACGGGCATTGAGATAGTAATGGTGGCCAGTTTTTCGAGGGTGGCTTTTTGTTTTTCCGCAGCGGCTTTAAGTTCGGCAAGCCGTTGCCGTTCTTTTTCCTGGAGCCGCTCTACCCGCCGTAGGGCATTGGGGGTTGCTGGCTCAGCAATCCCTCTGGGAAATAGGTAATTCCGGGCATAGCCGGGGGCGACTTCGACGACTTGACCCATTTGCCCGAGTTTATTGACAGTTTGATTCAGGACAACTTGCACCCGCTTTGCCATGGGGATCCTCTTTCATTGAACTGGATGGGGTAACAGCAATCGTCAGCGCTGGTGGCTACGGCTGTTATTTTAAGACAAATGACTATTGTATAGCCTATGGGGGGCGATCGCGACAAAAAAGGGCAGAACTCCTGTTCCACCCTTGTACCAAGTTTGTGCTCAAGAATTGACTTAAAGGGGATGGAAGAGCAAGTCGGGATAGAAGCGATTAAATTCAATCAAAATCCCGGCAGTAATCGTCATCCAAATAGCAGCCAACACGGGCGCGGTGGAAAGATAGGTCAAAAAGTGTTTCATGGTACGTTGTCCTTATAACAATTAACCAACAGTGGAGTTAGCGAGGGGAAACGGTGATTTCGTTATCTTTAACGATGAGTTCACCGGCTGCCAACTCTTTGAGGGCAGCTAAAGGCCAAGCAAACCCCGTGAGCATGCATTTGATGGCAAGGGGCACATCAATAATGATTTCTTTTTCGTTAGCTTCACCACTATTACGCACCGCAATCAAGTAGGCACGACCCACCCAGCCAATCCAGCCGGCAATGTACAGGAAAAGCACACTGGGAATGAGGAAATCACCGGCACGGCTGAGGCGACCGTCCACCACCAGGTGGGGCAGACCCTCTTGGCCACAGAGGGCTTGGCTATAGCGCTCAAACCGTTTTTGACCGGAGGCAGGGTCAGCAGTGGTGTTCACAGCAGCGGCAGCGCGTTTTTGAAAAGCAGGAGAATCTTTGCAGGGGACGAGTCCTGCCACATCAGCAGAGGCTAAAGGGGTAAAGCCTAACCACAGGGTCAAGACAAGGAGTAGGGCTAACAATCGACGCATGGAGTGTTGTCCTCAAATGCAGACAGGTCAAAGTGCATTCACGGAGAGAGCAATCCCTCCCAAAGCTGCCATCATTTTAGCGGATGGGCTTCAACCCAACCCTAGGGAAAAAGTTAATAATTTTTACAAGTGCAAATAGGAACTAATGATTTCTGTGGCGATCGCTCTATAGCTGATCGGTGCTGCCGCGCAGACTGCGTCTATTGAGTCAGACAAAGCTCCTTTGCTAGACTGGATCTATTGCTGGACTTGACTTTGAAACCTGTGCATGTCGGTGGCGCTGGGGGGAGAGCTAACTCAGTGTGATTTCTTAACTATGAAAAGTGTTTCTCCTATTTTCCCCCCGATGGATGCTGACTTGGCGTTTAACTTACCCGATCAGAAGATCCTAGAGACCTTACCTCCCCAGCAATTGGTGGCGATTATTTTGCGTCAGCAGCAAATTATTAATCAACTGCGCCATAGCCTGTTGCAGATTCCCGCTGGCTCTGAGAACGTTCACCCTGAAACCCCACCCCCCTCTGAACCCCATCTAGCACTGGTGAGCGAAGACACGGTTTGTTATTTTCCCTTAACAGGGGGGAATTGCTGGACAATAGGCCGCAGTGAAGACAATTCTATTGTGCTTGGCGATCGCTGGATGTCGCGGAACCATGCCATGATTCAGCGCATGGGACAGGGGGAGTTCTATCTTATTGATCTTGGCAGCCGCAACGGCACATTTGTTAATGGTCGCCGCGTCAGTGTTCCCGTTGCCCTGCGCAATGGCGATCGCATTACCTTTGGCCAAACGGAACTGGACTTTTTTAACGAACCCTTTGCCCCTCTGTTTGCTGAAAATGCCACTTTATCCTTGCCCCAATCCGAAGGCTCCTCCACAGCATTGCTCCATGTCCGCCGCTTGTTGACAGTTCTTGTTGTTGATATCCGTGACTTTACCAAGCTGACGCGGCAACTCGAAGAGGAACTACTGTCGGAGCTAATTGGCACTTGGTTTCATCGGGCAGGTGAGATTATCCGTCAATACGGCAGCTGGGTGGATAAGTACATTGGCGATGCGGTCATGGCAGTTTGGATTCACGACAGCGAGGAGATTGGCTATCAAGAAATTTGCCACACCCTCTCTGCCTTAGACGATCTACGGCTGATGACGGGAGAATTGCATCGGCAATATCCCTTGCCGTGGCCATTGCGCATTGGTTCTGGCTTGAACACTGGCTATGCAATGGTGGGTAATACAGGGAGTGGCGATCGCCCCGATTATACTGCCCTGGGAGATACTGTTAACGCTGCCTTTCGCCTCGAGAGTGCCACCAAAACCATTGGCGCTGATCTAGCCCTGGGGGCAACCACTTACCACTACCTTGTACAGTCTTGTCCAAGCTTTGTCCCTTTTCGACCGCAAGTGCTGAACCTCAAGGGCTATGATGCTCCTGTACCTGCCTATGTGGGCAGCTTTGATGACCTCCATGAATTCCTTGTCCAAGCTATCAAAGGTAAGGACACCCTCTACTAACCACGTGAAAAAAGGGATTCAGGAGCGGCCTCCCTCTGATATTATTGAATTATTATCAAATCACATGTGGGAGGCAACCTAGACATCAGTCTATTGTAGGCACTGTGCCTCAGTTTCCTCTGTCACCCTGCTAAAAATCGGTTACCGCCGCCTGCGTTTGCTGTGCGATGGGGTCAGTTCTTTGCTTTGACTCTTAATGAACCGCTGTTTTTGGTAATGACCTGTGAGATTTGGGAGGTAAAGGAATGATGCAACGTTTGGGCCGCTGGCTAGCATTGGCTTACTTCGTGGGCGTTAGCCTGTTGGGCTGGATCAACTGGAGTGCCCCAACCTTGGCGGCAACTGCATCCACCGAGGAAGAACTGGTCAATGTGGTAGATGAGAAACTTGGGACTGCCTTTGGTGAAAAAATTGACCTCAACAATACCAACATTGCCGCCTTTATTCGATACCGAGGTCTGTACCCAACCTTAGCAAAACTAATTGTTAAAAATGCCCCCTATCAATCTGTTGAAGATGTCCTAAACATTCCCGGTTTGACGGAGCGGCAAAAGGAAATTTTGCGACAAAACTTGGATCACTTTACCGTGACAGAGGTGGAAACGGCTCTCGTTGAGGGGGGCGATCGCTACAATAATGGGGTATACAAGTAACCGCCCTGGTTAGATAAATTTTGGATTAGCATTGACTCCCGCAACTTCTGAATTTGATGTCTTAATTATTGGCAGTGGTGCTGCGGGTCTCAGTGCTGCCCTTGCCCTTCCCTCCAGCTATCGCATTGGCTTGATTACAAAAACTGACCTCCAGCAATCCGCTAGTGGCTGGGCACAAGGTGGCATGGCTGCGGCCATTGACCCGACAGATTCCCCCTTGCTCCATGCCCAAGACACCCTAGCTGCGGGAGCTGGCCTCTGCGACCCAGTGAGTGTCCAGTTCTTGGTTGAGCAGGCACCGACACAGGTTGAGCGGCTCTTGTCTATGGGGGTAGCCTTTGATCGCACGGGCGATCGCCCTGCCTTGACCCTCGAAGCCGCCCATTCCCGTCCCCGTGTTCTTCATGCCGCCGATACAACGGGGCAAGCCCTAATTACCCCCCTGTTAAAACAGGTAACTGCTGCGTCCCATATCACTCTCTTGCCCAATAGCTTCGTCTTTGATCTATGGCTGGAGTCGGGGCAATGCTGTGGCGTGTGTCTATTGCATCAGGGACAGCTTCAGTGGCTGCGCTCTGGAGCAGTGGTTCTCGCCACAGGCGGGGGCGGTCAAGTCTTTGCCCAAACCACCAATCCTCCCTTGAGCACTGGAGATGGTGTGGCAATGGCATGGCGGGCGGGAGCGCTGATTCGCGATGTCGAGTTTTTCCAATTCCATCCCACGGCTCTCGCTGTTGAGGGGGCACCGCGATTCCTTATCAGTGAAGCAGTAAGGGGTGAAGGGGCGCATTTAATAGACCACACCGGTCATCGCTTTGTGGCGGATTACCATCCTGCTGGCGAGCTTGCACCGCGGGATATTGTCAGTCGTGCCATTTACCGCCACCTGCAACAAACCCATGCTCCCCATGTCTGGCTGGACTTGCGACCAATTCCCAGCGATCGCCTGCACCACCGTTTTCCGAAAATTATTGCCGTCTGTCGGCGATGGGGCATTGACGTTGAGGAGCAGCCCATTCCCGTGTCCCCCGCCGCCCACTACTGGATGGGGGGAGTGGTCACTGATTTACAAGCCAAAACCAGCCTTCCCGGCCTCTATGCCGTTGGCGAAGTGGCCAGTACTGGTGTCCACGGTGCCAATCGCCTTGCTAGTAACTCCCTTTTGGAATGTTTTGTCTTTTCAGCTCAACTGGCATATCTGCATCCTCAGTCCCTTCCCTTGGCGGTGTCCCCTGTTGGCCGGCAAGCCCTTGAAATTAAACCCGTGAGTTTTCGTCAGTGGCGGCAAAATCTGCGCGAACTCCTGTGGCAAAGTGCTGGGATTTGTCGCGATGCGCCGACACTGATGGCTGCTCTTTCCCAAGTTAAGGAATGGCGCCAAGAGCTGCTGGCTCATCCAATTGCCATCGCCTTTCGTCAACTAGACCCCCGTTACTGCTATACCCTTAGCAATGAAGCCGCGCAGACCACCCTTTGGGAATGGGGCGAGCTACGCAATCTTTTGGACATTGCCTACTTAATTCTCAAAAGTGCCCTTTTTCGTGAGGAAAGCCGAGGCGGTCACTATCGCCAAGACTATCCCCAGCCCGATCCCAATTGGCAAATGCATACCCTGATTCGGGGAGAGCACTGGCAAAAAGCGCCGATTCAAGGCGTCCAGAGTAAACTATAGTTGCTATAGATTCCAAAAATTTTTTGCGGTGATCTATCCCTATGATGCAGTCACGGCGTGTGCAGGAAAGTTTGGTGGGTCTGGTGATCCTTGCAGGCTTAGCTACATTGGGGGGCAGCCTCCTCTGGTTGCGAGGCAATCTTGCCGGTGCCAACAGCTACACCCTTGAGGTGGAATTGGATACCGCACCGGGTTTGGCGGTGGGAACACAGGTGCGCTATCGCGGTGTCCAAGTGGGGCGAGTCACGGCGATTGGTTTTGACGCCAATGGTGTCCGAGTAACTGTGCGTGTCAATAATGTATTGATTCCCCGTGGCGCTGTACCCGAGATTCGGCAGTCGGGGTTTATTGGTCAAGCCTTTTTAGACTTTACCCCCAAGGAGCGAGTGCCGCAGATTCCAGAGGGTGTGACGGCGTTTGCGCCCAAATGTCAGCCAGAGTTGATTTACTGCAATGGCGATCGCGTAACCGGTGTACGTACTGCCAGCTTAGAAGATTTAGTGCGAGCGGCAACCCGCTTTACCACCGCCCTTGAGGAATCGGGAATTATTGACAATGCCAATACCCTTATTTTGGGGGCAACCCGCACCGTCAACCGTGCTGATCAATCCCTCATCAAGGTGAACACTGCCCTCGATAGCTTTAACGCCCTCAGCAGGGACGCCCGCACCGAACTACGGAATTTTAGCACTGCCTCTCAAGCCGTCACCCGTGCTGCCAACCAAATTAGTGAACTAGTTCAGGTCAACCGCAATACGATTAATTCTGCTTTACGCAACATTGATGGCGCTGCCCGAGATTTGAGAACCACGCTCAATGCCCTTCGTCCCCTGACGAAGCAACTGGAGCAGGGAGAATTACTGGCCAATTTGGATCGGCTCATTAAAAATGGTGCAGAGGCTGCAGCCAATCTCAATAAAGTTTCCGGAGCGCTCAGTAGTCCGATTATTATGCTGTCGATCGCCCAAACCCTAGATGCAGCACGCGCCACATTTATCAATGCCCAAAAACTGACAAATGATTTGCTCAAACTCACAAGCGATCAATCCTTTCAATCCGATTTGCGACGCCTCATTAAAATCCTGAGCCGCCTCTTAGCTTCAAGCCAAGACCTTGAGCAGCAATTCTTAGCACTCCATGGGACGGCCCCAGTAGAAACTCAGCCACCTCCCCCTAGTTCCGCCCCCAGTCCAACTGTGGCTGCAACGCCCCCTAAAGAGGAAGAAGCTGTCGTGACGAGTGATCCCTAGGCTGGCAAGTGGCTTAAAAAGCAGTTTCTGTTCGACCCGCAGAGGAGCCTCTTTTCGACCCCTCCGTCTTTTTCCTCGGAGTAAGGAGACGTTTGCTGCGAACCACAGGTGGATTTATGGTCCCTAGCTTAAATTGAGAGATTTTTGGGGCTAAGCGGGTTGCCTCTGTTTATCATAGACCTAAAGAATCAGTGTCTAGAGCCTAAGTTTTAGGGTAATTGGTTGTTACTGGGGATAGGACTCACCATGGAGAATGTCTTACCTGCGGTCTATTTAAGTGTGTTAATTGTTTTACTCGGCGTCTCAGCTTGGTTTGTGGTCAAGCAAATTCTGAAAACTCGCCGTATTGAGTCTAGCTTGGCACGCCTACAACGAAAACTCCAGCAGGAACCGGGCACCACCCAAGAATACTTCGAGCTAGGCAGTATCTACCTCACCAAAAAACTCGCCAGTCAAGCGATTCCCCTGTTTCAAAAAGCCCTGAAGGCCGCTGAAAGCGAAGGCGAAACTTATCTTGCCCCTATCTACAATGCCCTTGGCTATGCCTACTTCATGCAGGAGCAGTATGACTTAGCCATTCGCCAGTACAAAGAAGCCCTGAAAAATAAACCAGAGTATGTGACTGCTGCCAACAACCTCGGTCACGCCTATGAGAAGAAAAATTTACCCCAGCCAGCTCTTGAGGCCTATCAGCACACGCTGAAATACGACCCCAACAACGCGATCGCCCAACGGCGGGTAAACTCCCTGAAAAAACAGCTCAGTGGCACAGCGGCTTAAGGATACTCAATCAGCAAAAAACTGGCTAGGAGATTTCCCAACCAGTTCATAGAATTCATTGAGATGATTGAGCGTTATTGAGCTGGATGAGCCAACCCTCGGCTTAGGCATCCCCTTCGATGTAAAGGAATAGCAACCCCATCACCACCGTGGGCATCAGCCAGCAAACCACGGGAATAAAAATCCAAGGCAAAAAGGACGCAGCATAAGATCCCATCATAATCAGCGGTTCTCCTTCTGGATGTTCAAAATTAGGGTAACCAAGGCCCTAGTTAAAAAGACCGGTCATGATGCCATCGACAACAGAGAAGTTTTCAAGGAGGAAGAAGGCGACAAAGGCTGCTCCCATAGCACCCACAAAGAAGCCAGCCGTAAACTGACTCCAACCTTCAGTGGTTTTTAGGGGATCGCTACTGCTGCCACCTTTTTGAAAACTGACTAGACCATAGGCTGCTAAGCAGGCCGTGGCAATCAAAATCAGGGCGATACCAGAAATCAAACCGCCCAAGTTAGCCACATCGGAATCCCGTAGGGGACCGAGCTTGACCCAAGGACCAATGAGGAAGTAACCATGAGCCATGCCAATTTCCAGACCCCGCAGAATCGGGGAGAGGCCTTGACGATAGGCGGGGAGGTTACCAATAAATGTCTTTACTAGGTCAGAGTCGGAAATGGGTGTTGATAAGTGCCCCACAAAGGGATCGCCATTGTATGGCTTAACCAGTTCTTCTGCCATGATTTTTATTTCCCTAGCATTCCGTCATGTCCGCGCACAGGCACAGACCTAAGTGGTTATTCTAGGCAAGGGTGGGCGATCGCGCGAGAGCCAGCGTTCATCTCTTCAAGAAAGTTCATGTATCGCAACATCCCCTTACGCGGCCTCACCCCTGATCTTGGCTTAGTAGGTGGGTACGTTAGGATCGACTTCCCGACTCCAGGCGTTGATGCCCCCTTTGATATTGACTCCCTCAATGCCAGCTTGCTTAAGAATGCCTAGGGCTTTGGCAGAGCGCCACCCCATTTTGCAGTGCACCAAGAGGCGATGGCCATTCACCAGACTGCGGATTTTCTCCACGCCTGGGCCATTTTCAATTTCCGATAGGGGAACAAGTACAGAGCCTGGAATCTTGGCAATTTCGTACTCATTGGGGTTGCGCACATCCACAAGGACGTAATCTTGGGCACCACTGTCCATGAGGGCTTTGAGTTCCTGCACGGTCATTTCGGGAATTTCTGCCATTTGTGCGGCCTCCTGGGCTTTGGCTTGACGAATACCACAGAATTCTTCGTAGTCAATGAGCTTGTCAATGACTGGCCGTTCGGGGTTCGGGCGCAGCTTCAGTTCACGGAATTTCATCTCTAGGGCATTGAAGAGTAGGAGACGACCACTGAGGGTAGTGCCCTTGCCAAGGATGATTTTAATTGTCTCTGTGGCTTGGATAACGCCGATAATACCTGGTAAAATTCCCAGCACTCCGCCTTCTGCACAGGAGGGCACAAGACCCGGCGGCGGGGGTTCGGGGTAGAGATCGCGGTAATTGGGGCCGCCTTCATAGTTAAAGACCGTGGCTTGGCCTTCAAAGCGAAAGATCGAGCCATAGACATTGGGCTTATTGAGAAGGACGCAGGCATCGTTGACCAAGTAGCGGGTGGGGAAGTTGTCGGTGCCATCTACACAATGTCGTAGTCTGCCATGATCTCAAGGGCATTGGCGGCGCTCAAACGGGTTTCGTAGAGATCCACTTGGCAGTAGGGATTAATCTCAAGGATGCGGTGCTTGGCAGATTGAATTTTTGGCTTGCCCACCCAGGAGGTACCGTGGATGACCTGCCGTTGCAAATTGGAGCTATCAACCACATCAAAGTCGACGATGCCAAGGCGCCCTACACCCGCCGCGGCAAGATAGAGCAGCAGAGGTGAGCCAAGACCGCCGGTGCCAATACAGAGCACACTGGCAGCTTTGAGGCGTTTTTGACCCTCAACACCCACCTCCGGCAAAATCAGATGGCGGGAGTAGCGTTCATAGTCGTCTTTTGTCAGTTCAACCGTTGAAAGATCTGGATTTAGCATGGTAACCCTTCATCAAAAACGCGGCTGATCTAACCCGACCAGCAAGGGTGAGGGGATGCTCTTTATTGTACTTAGGAGCGGGACAGCGGATCTGCTGAGGTTTCAATGGTCAACACTTGGGGGGGAGTGGCATCCGGCGGATAGAGCATGGTGAATTGAACCCGGCGGATTTCTTGGGGTTGCAGCGTTAACCGCACCAGATCCTCTCCCTGTTGGCCTTGGCGTTGGACAAGGTGAATAATCCGACTTTGGGGGGTGCCTTGATCGTCGCGGAAGCGCAATCGGACACTGCCTCGGAAAAAAATGCGGTTGGGCGGCTCGGCAAAGAACCGTAATCCCTTAGCAGGGGTGTCGAACTTGATGGGAGTCTGTAGGGCAAGGCGCACGGTGTGGGGGCGATCGCCAGTGTTTTGCAGCGGCAGCAGCAAATCATATTCAACGCCGTAATTGCCATGGGCGGCATAGGCAGTATCAGGGTAGCGCCGCAGCAAAGGCGCGGTTTGAACTTGCCCCGTGCCCAAGCGCCCTCCTGCCAAGGAACTAATGGGATAGGAAAAGGCAGTGCCGGCTGCGGGAATGGGAATCGGCGGCTGTTGAGGATTGTGCCAGCGGGAACCAAGGGCAACACCAGCCACTCGGCCATAAATAATCTTGCCTCCTTGATGGGGAGGGGTGGGGGGGCGATCGCGGGGCGTGACCAGTCTCCCTTCAATGAGAGTCTGCTGCCATTGCTCTAGGGTCGGCGGTTCATGGCCAAAGCGGGCTAAACTGGCAAGGTAAATCTCACCGCTGCTGCGGGCACGAATCAGTAGGGAACGGCCATTGAGAGGCGGCTCGAGTCCTTGCACAGGAATCGGTAAATTGGCGATTAGGGCATAGCGGCGGGGAGGAATCAGAACTTGCGCTGGCCAGCCCAGTTGCCGTCGTTGCCGCAGGATATCCAGCATGACGCGATCGCCAGGACCAGCAAAAATTTGCCCTAGATCATTTACCTGTTGACTGGGCAGGGAATGAAAGGGAGCCTCCGGTTGACTGAGGTAACTGGCGGCATGGATTAGATTCACCGTTACCGGTTCAGAGCGGGGATTATAGGCGAGAATTCCCAAGTAGAGGGTCGTCCGCTCCTGCGGGTCGAGGGGACGGGCAATATGGTGGGCAAAAATATCAAAGCGATTGCGAAACGGAAAGTCCAAGTGGGCACTGGGGGTGGCTTTGCCTGCCGGCGGAAATGTGGACAAGAGAATGCCAGGCCGCTGGACTATCTCTGGGCTGTTGCTATTAAACACCGGCACTTGATCAAGGGCACCCGGCAAAGGAAGCACTTGTTGTGGTGCTTCAATCGTTTCTGGCGCTTGAGCCATCACTGGCAAAATGACAGCAAGTGCCACACAGCTCCCCCGCCACCAACGGAAATCAATAGCCATTACCTTAGTAGTTAATTTGCAGCGTTACACTTGCCTCCACCTGTAACTCCCCGGAGACCACAGGCGTACTCTCCGCCATTGTTGCCGCGCGCACAGCAAAGGGTCTAGGCGGTGGCGTTGTCTGACTAATCTGAATACTCATTACTTGGCGCGGTTGGAGATTGAGGACGCTTAGGACTGCTTGGGCTTGACTTTGAGCCTCTTGGGTGGCCCGCTGTAGGGCAGTGCGTTGGGCAGCAGCAATGGTGGCCTCTGGGGCAGTAAAGCTGATGTTCTCGATCGTGGTTGCGCCCGCTTGGACAGCAGCATCAAGAAGGGAACCCACGCGATCGCTGGCAATGCGAAAGCTCACTGTATTGCGACCAATATAGCCCACCAAGATGCGCTGATTATTCGTGTACTGATAGTTGGGCGTGAGGCTTAGCCCCGTGGTTTGCAGTTGACTGACCTCCCGTGTCCGCAGTACCGCCAAAACGGCATTGGCGCGCCGCGCCACCTCCTGCTGCACCTCCTGAGCTGTACGGCCTTGAACTTCAACGCCAAGGCTGACTTGGGCAAGGGTAGCAGAAATGGCTTCTGTGCCCCGGCCGGTTACCGTGAGGATACGTTGGGCTTGTTGACCTACGGCGGGTTGCTTAGCAATCACCACTGCTCCCCCAAAAAGAAGAGCGGCCAGACCAAGGGTATAAATAGGCGTCAGTGTCTCTTTTATAGCGGCATTCACCACAGTTAACTCGAACACTTGTGAACTTTTTGTTTCTCTAGACTGCCGTGGATGGGGTGCTGTTCCCCCTTAGGAACGCAGGGTATGAATCTTAATAAAATTGGTTCCTTGGGGAGTTTGGGCAGGAATCCCGCCTAAAATGACAATCTTATCTCCCTCGGTGGCTATTTGACGCTCCTTAAGTTGGTTTTCAGCCACGGCAATCATCCCTTCAAAGGTCAGGGGGAGCACTTCCAAAAGAATCGGCTTCACGCCCCAGAGCAAATTCATCCAGTGATAAACCCGCGGGCGATCGGTAAAGGCAACAATCATGGGTTTTACCCGTTCTCCAGAGGCAATAGTTGCGGTGTAGCCCGTTTCCGTAAAGCAGGCGATCGCCCGCAGATCAAGGATTTGGGTAATTGTAGTCAAGGCCTCCCCCAGTGCATGGGTCTCATCATTGCGGTAGGCGGGCATATTCTCAAATTCAAGGTGCGGCTCTACATCTGCCGCAATGCGCGCCAACATTTTCACCGCTTGCACAGGAAAAGCTCCCACTGCCGATTCGCCTGACAACATCACTGCATCGGTGCCATCGAGAATGGCGTTGGCAACGTCACTGGCCTCTGCCCGCGTTGGTCGGGGATTGTGGATCATACTTTCCAGCATTTGCGTTGCCGTGATTACGGGAATACTGCGGTAGTTGCACTCACGAATGATTTGCTTTTGCAGCAGTGGGACTTTCTCTACCCGCATTTCTACGCCCAGATCCCCACGGGCAACCATAACGGCATCGGCTACACCCAAGATTGCCGAGAGATTTTCCACTGCTTGGGGTTTCTCGATTTTGGCCAGCACTGGCATATCCCCCGCACCGTGGGCAGCAAGGTACTCTCGCAACTCCCAAAGATCCTCGGCGCGGCGCACAAAACTCAGGGAGATAATATCAACCCCTTGCTCAATGCCAAATTGAATGTCTTGCTTATCTTTGTCCGTGAGGGAAGGCAACCGCAGATTCAGATCCGGCAAGTTTACCCCTTTACGACTTTTCAGCGTGCCGCCCTGCACAACACGGCAGATGACGATATCTCCTTCAACCGCTTCGACGACTAATTCTAAGAGGCCATCATCCAAGAGCACCTGCATCCCTGGCTGCGCCTCTTCGGCAAGATAGGGGTAATCAATCCCAATGCCTTGCGTCTGTTTCGCGGTGAGCGGCACGAGGTTCACTTGCGCCCCTTCCACTAATTCAATGCTCCCTTCAGGAAGCTCGCCAACACGGATTTTCGGACCTTGTAAATCCTGCAGGAGCGTCAGAGGTGTTGCCTCTTCATTGGCCACTTGTCGCAGCAGGGCAATGGTTGCTGCATGATCTTCATAATTGCCGTGGGAAAAATTTAACCGCGCCACATTCATTCCTGCGGCCAGCATTTGTTGAATCACTTCCCGAGATCGACTGGCAGGACCAATGGTGGCGACAATTTTGGTGCGACGAAAAAGCATAGAGGAAGGGGATAATGAGTCATTCTCTAAATCTTAGGTATTGTTAGGAAACTCGGCGGTATTCTGGCTTGCATTTAGCATTAAGTTTTGTGGATACAAGGATGTGGCTATAATTTGCCTCGTGGAGCTTACCTTGTGGAGGCCGCGATGACACGCCCCCTCACCCCCGATAATCAAACGCTGAGTCGTCCTTGGACATGGCAAGATGGCCTGATTATTTTGGCCTTGGTTGCCCTGATCTTTTGGATTGTCAATACCGCTGCTCAGTTTACAAAAGAGTACGATCCCACGATTACTATTGAGCTGAGTCCAGCGGTCTTGCCGAGTTACACCGCCCAAACGCTCCTGCGGATGCTGATTGCCTACATTATTTCTTTGGTGTTTAGCATCCTTTATTCCTATATTGCCTATTACAACCGTACTGCCGAAAAAATCCTGTTGCCTCTTCTGGATATTCTGCAATCGATTCCCGTGCTGTCGTTTCTACCCGGGGTGGTGCTGGCACTGATTGCTCTGTTTCCGGGGAGTCG
This sequence comes from Thermosynechococcus sp. M46_R2017_013, assembly GCA_015296025.1. Lineage (GTDB taxonomy): Bacteria > Cyanobacteriota > Cyanobacteriia > Thermosynechococcales > Thermosynechococcaceae > Thermosynechococcus. The sequence goes on along the minus strand of DVDZ01000075.1, from coordinate 278 downwards.
TATTGGTGTGGAGTCGGCGGCCATTATTCTCATCTTCACGGGGATGGCTTGGAACATGACATTTAGCTTTTACCAGTCTTTGATTGGTGTGCCCCGGGAGCTGCGGGAGGTGGCGAAAATTTATCGACTGGGGTGGTGGCAGCAGGTGTGGACACTGGATCTGCCAGCGGGTGCCATTGGCTTGATCTGGAATAGTGTGATGTCAGTGGCCGGCGGTTGGTTTTTCTTGATGGCGATCGAGTCTTTTACCATTGGCGAGAAAACCTTTACGTTGCCGG
>DVDZ01000167.1 GCA_015296025.1 Thermosynechococcus sp. M46_R2017_013 | reverse complement strand
GTAGCCCGGTGGTACGCAGGAGGGATTAAAACAACTACGTTGCGGATTCTGGCAGGGATTACCAAGTCAGCTCTCCAAGGGAAAGAAGTGGTGTTGCTCTACCGCCGTCAGGTGCCCCCCTCACTCATCATGAAGGCAGTCGCAGTGGCCTTTGGCTCCATGTTTACGGTGCTGATTTCAACTACCCTAATCGCGATCGCTGACTCCGAAGAGAATTTTATCAATATTCTCTTTGAAACTGTTTCTGCTTTTGGCACTGTTGGTCTTTCCACTGGCATTACCAGTGAATTAACCGTTTTTTCCAAGTTGGTCTTGATTGCAACGATGTATGTCGGACGGGTGGGTATCCTGCTGCTGATGGCGGCCATTATCGGTGACCCCCAACCCTCTAGTGTGCAATATCCTGAGGAAAACCTACTAGTGGGTTAGGGTGCAGCGTACTCGGCAATCGCGGCAGCCATTTCTTGGGTACCCACGGGTTCTTGATCTGTTACGGCCAAATCGTAGGTAACCAATCGTCCCTCACCAATAACTTTTTCCACAGCAGCTTGGAGACGCCCTGCTGCCTCCATTTCCCCAAGGTGTTGCAGCATCAACACCCCTGAGAGAATTAAGGCAGTGGGATTGGCTTTGTTTTGACCCGCATACTTGGGGGCTGAGCCGTGAATTGCTTCAAAAACAGCATACTCATCGCCAATATTGGCGCCGGGAGCCACCCCAAGGCCGCCGATCATCCCTGCGCAGAGATCCGAGAGGATGTCACCGTAGAGGTTTGGCATCACCATCACATCGTAGAGTTCGGGCTTCTGCATTAACTGCATGCACATGTTATCTACGATGCGATCTTCAAAGGCAATTTCGGGGTAACGGGTAGCAATTTCGCGGGCACGTTCGAGGAAAAGGCCATCGGTAAATTTCATAATGTTGGCCTTGTGAACGGCTGTTACTTTCCTGCGATTGTTGGCCTTGGCATATTGGAAAGCAAACTCAATGATGCGATCGCTCCCCAGGACGGAAATGGGCTTGACACCAATGGCTGCATCTGCGCGAATAGGCTTACCCGATAGATCGCTTAAAAAGGCACGGGCCTTGGCAGCCTCAGGACTGGTGTATTCAAACTCAATCCCGGCGTAGAGGTCTTCAGTATTCTCGCGAACAATGACGAGGTCAATGTTTTCAAAGGCGCTTTTGACACCGCGAATGGACTTGGCCGGCCGCAGGTTGGCGTAGAGATTGAGCCGCTTGCGGATCTCGACGTTCACGGAACGAAACCCTGTACCCACCGGTGTTGTAATCGGGCCTTTGAGGGCTGTTTTTGTGCTTTTAATGGCATCGAGAACATGCTCGGGTAAGGGCGTGCCGTAGCGTTCCATCATTTCTATACCGGCATCCACCACCACCCAGTCAATTTTGACACCAGTGGCATCAATGGCTGTACGGGCAGCAGCGGTAACCTCCGGACCGATACCGTCGCCGCGAATTAAGGTAACAGCGTGGGACACCAAGACTCTCTCTCTACAGACTATGGGGGCTAAATCAGCTTCACCGTGCGCAGGGTGTGAAACAAAATTGTTGCTAAGGCAATGGCAGCGGTAACAATGACAAAGTACAGTACAATTCCCATTGGTATTTTCCTCAACTTTGGTAATTTGTTTAGGGACTCAATGCATCCTAGGCGGTGCCGACAAAACTAACATCACTAAAGCGTTTTTGTGCCTCACTAACAGGGAGATTCTTGCCTTCCTCTTGCCAGTAGTTAATGATTTCGGTGGCACGGTTGAGGAGTTCAATGCGCTCCGCTTCCGTAATCCAAGATTTTTTCTCTAACTCCGCCTTGAGGAGTTCCCAAGCATCGGTGCGCGGCCAAAAGAAGTAGGAGGTAAGGGGACTTGTCCCTTTGCCAACAATTTGATCGACAGCGATCGCCACGTCTTTTTCTAACCAAAGCACTCTCAGGGTAAAGCGGGACAATTCTGACCTCCTAGAACTCGTTTTTTACCAAGAGCCATCCTCTATAATAACGAATTGGGTCAACTGCATACAAGTTTCTGGAGAGCTACAGTTGAGTACCCCCTGTGCCTGTGTCTTTTTTGATATTGATGGGGTGATTCGCGATGTCAGTCGTTCCTATCGCCGTGCCCTAGCGGATACCGTCGAGCATTTTACGGGGGGAGCCTATCGTCCTAGTCAAAAGGAAATTGACGACCTCAAGGCGGAAGGCTGCTGGAATAACGACTGGGAAGGATCGCGTGAACTCATCTATCGTTACTTTGAACGCCAAGGGAAACCCCGCCTCCAAGTGCCCCTAGACTACGAACATCTGGTGATCTTTTTTGAGGAGCGCTATAGCGGCCAAAATTGGTCGGGCTATATTCAAGATGAGCCGCTGCTGGTGGATACTGCCTATTTTCAGGCTCTCGATCGGGCAAAAATCCGCTGGGGTTTTGTCAGTGGCGCCACGCGGGACTCGGCAGAATATGTCCTGAAACACCGCTTGGGTCTGGATCAGCCCCTTTTAGTGGCGATGGAAGATGCACCCGGCAAACCTGACCCCCTAGGACTACAAATGGCCTACCGTCGCGCCACTCATCAAGAAACCATTCCTGCCTTTTATGTCGGGGATACGGTGGCGGATATGCAGACCGTTGTCAATGCCCGCAAAGCCCAAGTAACAATACCATGGATTGCCCTTGGGGTCATTCCCCCCCATGTGGAATCTGAGGATCGTCAACTGTATGGCGATCGCCTGCGCGCAGCGGGAGCCAATGCAGTTTTTGAACATACCCGCGACATTACGCCGGCGGTGGTTGCCACATTCTTAGCACAACTGGCTGACCGCAACTAAAACTGCGGGCAATAAGATCGCAGCGCTCATTGCCAACATTGCCACTGTGGCTAGACACATGGTGCCACGCCACAAAAGGAGCATTGAGGGAATCTAATTCTTGCCACAGGTCTTGGTTAAGAACCGGTTTGTTGGCCGCTGTTTTCCAGCCTCGCCGT
>DVDZ01000121.1 GCA_015296025.1 Thermosynechococcus sp. M46_R2017_013 | reverse complement strand
TCAGGCCAACTTTTGGCCTGTGCCCTACGTTTACAAATCGGGTGAATTCTCAGAAAAAGCCTACACCCTGCCTTTGGGAAACTGGGAATATGAGGCTTCGCGTTCATGGGTAAGATGCGCGGTGGCACTGCTCAAAGTGGTGCGATATTACGACTGCAACGAATACCAAAACTACTCTAATCAACGCAAAAGGCAGCCCGATAACTGCTGCCTAAGGATTGTAGGTGTTGATTTTTAAGAACAAAGGAATACTGTCTTAACCAAAATAGCTTTGACGGGAAACGTGCTTCTCAAAGTTGGCTTGGGTTTGATGGAGAAGTTGCTCGCGGCTGTCGCCAGTGTGTTTCAGGGCAGGCACTAAATTACGCGCTTGGAGTGCCATGTGCAGTTGCAAATGGGCAACGTATTCGCTGAGGTCTTCACGGAGTAGCGGATGACTTTGATGCACAGACACAATGTTCTCCTTCAACTGATGGTTCAGTAGGTGTTTCATAACTCCTGTCAATCCCCAACAGTGGTCATGTCAGGAATGGTATGTTCACACTGTTTAGCAGGGTGGGTCACGCAGTGCGCCGCTTGACCCTTTTAGAGGTTAACATTTCTCAGGGAGTGTGCTGCAATTTGCAATCAACTGTAATGTTTGGCCAATACTTCACGATTCAGGGGGCGGAAAATGCGGTTACTCATTGCCAATGATGATGGGGTCTTTGCCCCTGGAATTCGCGCGTTGGCAGACACGCTGGCGATCGCTGGCCATGAAGTTGTGGTTGTGTGCCCCGATCGCGAACGCTCTGCTACAGGGCATAGCCTCACCGTTTTTGATCCGATTCGCGCAGAAGTTGTCAGCGATCGCTTTCACCCCAGTATTAAGGCGTGGGCCTGCTCCGGCACCCCCTCCGACTGTGTGAAATTAGCCCTTGGTGCCCTCCTCGAGGAACCCCCAGATTTTGTCGTTTCTGGGATTAACCAAGGCTCCAACCTTGGCACGGATATTCTTTACTCCGGCACGGTATCTGCTGCTATGGAAGGAGTCATTGAGGGAATTCCCAGTATTGCCATTAGCCTCACCAGTTTCACAGTCCATGACTTTCAGCCGGCCGCTGACTTTGCCAGTCGTCTCCTCAAGGCACTCGAAGCAGCCCCCCTTCCTCCAAAGATGCTCCTCAACGTGAATGTGCCTGCCCTACCTGCTAGTGAAATTGCTGGCGTTGTCATTACACGGCAGGGGATTCGCCGCTACCATGACCTTTTCCAAAAGCGCATTGACCCCCGTGGCAAAACCTACTACTGGCTTGCAGGTGAAGTGGTTGAAGAATATCCCCAAGAACCCAATCAAGCGCCCACGGATGTGGAAGCCATTGCCCAAAACCTAATCAGTATCACACCGCTGACCTTTGATCTTACCTACGGCCAAGGGGTTCAGAGTTTAACCGAGTGGCTGCGTCAACCCACCGTACAGCCCCTATTCAATCTCTAGAATTACAGGTGCATGGTCACTGGGTTTGGGTAAGCGCCGAGGGGCAATATCAATGTGACAACCACAGGCACGGGCTTTGACGCCGGGGGTAATGTAGAGGTGATCAATGCGCCAGCCATGATTGCGACGAAAGGCACCCGCCCGATAATCCCACCAAGAGTAGTGGCCTGGCGCGTCGGTAAAGTTCCGAAAAGCATCGTGGAAGCCGAGGTCGCGAATGGCCGCAAGAAGCTCTCGTTCGGCATCGGTCGCCCCTACTTTTGTGGCGCGATCGCTAGCATCAAAGAGGTCTTTATCTTCAGGGGCAATATTAAAATCACCACAGAGAATTACATCCCCTTGGGCGGTGAGCTGATCGAGATAGACATGGAGGATTTTTAACCAGTGCAGCTTGTAGTGGTATTTCTCACTGTCGTACTCACCGCCGTTGGGAATATAGACATTCACCAGGATTACATCAGGGGCTAATTGGGCGCGAATGAGTCGTTTTTGCGTATCCAACTCACTGTGGCCTGGCAATTGGGGTGCAAAGCCTGCTGCTACTCCCGCAAGGGGCTGACGACTGAGAATGGCCACCCCGTTATAGGCCTTTTGACCACTACAATAAACTTGATACCCACGATCCAGAAAGGGCTGACGCGGAAACTCAGCATCTGTGACTTTAGTCTCCTGAAGACAAAGATAATCCACCCCAGTGCTATCCAACCATTGGCACACATGGTCAAGACGGGTGCGAATTGAGTTGACGTTCCAAGTAGCAATTTTTGGCATCGGTGTATTTGCCCAGATCGTTATAGGGGGCAGCATCGGCACATACTGTAGAAAGTATAGTTGGGGAGTGGCAACAGTACCCGAAATATGGCTGGGTATGTTTTGGTCTTGGCCGTGATTATTCTTGGAGGCGCGATCGCGACGGTGGGCGATCGCCTTGGCTCCAAAGTGGGCAAAGCCCGATTGAGTTGGTTTAATTTGCGGCCTCGACAGACGGCTGTCCTGATTACAATCCTCACGGGAAGCTTAATTTCTGCCTCAACCCTTGCCATCCTCTTTGCCCTCAGCCGTGAATTGCGCGATGGTGTGCTGCGCATTGATACGATTCGCCGTCAACAGGCGGCTGCCGAACAAGAACTAGCGGAAACCCGTGCCCAAAAGGATAAAATTGAAGCGGAACTTGCGCAATCGCAAATTGAACTGGCCAACATCCGCCAACGCCTCAGTCAAACCAACCAAATTTTAGAGCAGGCCGTCAATCGCCAAACCCTGACGGAAGCAGAACTGAAGCAACTCCAAGACCGCTACACCCAAGCCCAAACAGAACTTGAGAACTTTGAAATCCAAGGAGCGCGCCTGCGGCAAGAAATTCAGCGTTTGCAACGGGAACGACAGGCGATTCAAAGCCGCCTCGAAAACGTGGCTGGCCAAAAAGCAGCCCTAGAAACTGCCATTCGCGCGGCTCAACAGCGCCTTGCCGAGGTTGAAGGTCAAAAAGATCGTCTCCAAGCAGAGATTGATCGCATTCAGGATCAACTGGCCGTGGCCAATCAGCAGCAGCAGGTACTACGGAATCAACAGCGCCGCCTCCAAAAGGAAATTGCTGCCCTTGAGGCCAGTCGCCAACGCCTTGAGGAGAACGTGAGCATCCTATTACTAGGACTAAGACGCGGGACGATTGCCATTCGTACAGGGCAGGTTTTAGCCTCTGCTGTGATTCAAAATGTCAAAGATCCGGATCAAGCCACCCAAGTGATTGAAGAATTGCTCCGAGAGGCACGTCGCAATGCCATTGTTCTTAATCATCCCCAAAATGTCAAACCGACAGATCAGGTGATTCAAATTACCACTGAAGACGTGAACCGCCTGCGCAGCCAAATTAGTGACGGTCAGCCCTATGTGGTGCGTATCCTAGCGGCGGCCAACTATCTACAGGGGGAAAGGAATATTCTCGTGGTGCCCCAGGTGGCACGCAATCAGCAGGTTTTCCGCGAAGGTGAGAATCTGGCTACGATTTCCTTGGATCCGAGCCAGATGACCGATGAGCAAATTTTGCAGCGGTTGGATCAGTTGTTTACGGTGAGTAATCAGCGGGCGATCGCCTCCGGTGTGCTCCCAGATCCCGTCACTGGTAGTGTTGGCTCCTTTCGCCAAATTGAACTGGTAAAATTTGTCCTTGACCTTAAAGATCACCAAGGGACAATTGATATTAGCGCAGTTACGCCCACCTCCGTTTATACTGCTGGCCCCCTCACCCTCTCCCTTGTGGCGCGCCAAAATCAGCGCGTTATCCTCCGCAGTGGCTAGCCACCAATCCTATTTCTCGCCGCTGGGAATGGAACGCGCAAACCGCAGGCTAGGATAGAGGAGATTTTTCTCCTTTCATCCTGTCAGGGGTGCGCCCATGAAGCGACTAGTTGCAATTGGTTTTTTGGTGTTTATTCCCCTCTCTTTTGCTGCTGAAAAACTAGAATGGGGCGCCCTCACAGTCTTTATTTTGGCAGCACTGGCGATCGTCCCCTTGGCGATTTGGTTGAGCACAGCAACAGAGGAGGTGGCACTCGCCACAGGGCCGACGATCGGTGGCCTATTGAATGCTCTCTTTGGCAATGCCACGGAACTGATTATTGCCATTGTGGCGCTGCGAGCAGGTTTAGTGGATATTGTCAAAGCCAGTATTACGGGAACCCTCATGGCAAACCTTTTGCTGGTGATGGGGTTGTCTATGCTGCTGGGGGGCATTCGCTACAAAGAGCAATCCTTTGCTCCAGTGGTGGCACGGGTCAATGCTTCCTCGATGACGGTGGCGATCGCGGCCATTCTTTTGCCAGCAATGGTGATTTATACCTCCACCAGTGTGCCGCAGGCAGCGATTTCTAAAATGTCGGTGGTGGCAGCTATCATTCTTATACTTGTTTACGGTTTAACGTTACTCTTTTCTTTGAAAACTCACAGCTATCTCTACGATGTCAGTCAAGTGGAACTAGGAGATGAAAAGAGACCGAGCCTCCCCCTGTGGATCACCGTACTGATGATTGCCACGATTGGGGTGGCCTTTGAGTCGGAAATCTTTGTCGGTGCCGTTGAAGCAGCCACGGCGGATTTGGGTCTAACACCGCTGTTTACCGGAGTGATCCTTCTACCGTTGGTGGGCGGTGCAGCAGAGTATGTCACCGCGGTGGGGGTTGCCCTGAAAAACAACATGGATTTGTCCGTTTCCATCGCCCTGGGTTCATCCCTCTTAGTGGCGCTCTTAGTAGCACCTGTTCTTGTACTCATTGGCCAATTCATTGGTCAGCCGATGGATTTGAACTTCAGTCTTTTTGAAGTGGTGACGGTGATTATTGCAGTCGTGATTGCCAATGTGATTAGTTTGGATGGCCGCTCCAATTGGCTAGAAGGGGCACTGCTGTTGGCCACCTATGGAATTCTTGGCACCGCCTTCTTCTTCCATACCTAGAAGAGGCGCTGAATCTATAGTTGTTAGGTCAAAGCTGAGGCGCCCCCTTGTCCGCGCAGGGCACCTTGAATGGGGGCAGCATCTGCTGGATCGGCGGCAGCCACAAGGGGAATGTGGCGATCGCTCACCGCTAGGCCATGGGTGGGATCATAGCCACGCCAACCTGCCCCCGGCAAATACACTTCTACCCAAGCATGGAGGTATCGTTCAGGATTATCTAAATCCCCTTCCTGATAGCCACTGACAAACCGCGCCGCTAAGCCCACAGCCCGACAGGCATGGATCAACAAGACTGCCGTATCGCGACAGGAACCCATTTGTTTTGCCCAAGTCACACAGAGGGGCCAAGGGGCACCGGTTTCGCGAATTTGGTGCTGACAGGTGCGGTAAATTTTGTTGTTGAGGTCACTGAGAAATGTGAGGACACTGCCATCGCCACTGGCTAAAATTTGCCAAGCCAATTCGTAGGCAACAGGATCCACTGGCGGTGATAGATAGGGATGCAAACTCGTGGCTAGCAGCTGCGGATAGTTCAAGGGAAGTGTAATTGCCCACGGGTCAAGTAAATAGTTAAAGGGGTTGTCGCAATAGGTTTCTACTTCAGAGGTAACCTGAATCATCAGGGAAGTTGTCGGCTGCGGCGACCACCAGTAGCGCTGAATGTGATTGCCATAGACATCGAGGACGGTACTTTGGCCTTGGGGTGTGGGTAAAATCTGGAGGGAGAGCGATCGCAGGCGTTGGTGGCTATCACTGCGGGGGATCAAGCGCAAATCATGGGGAGCAAGAGCAACGGGGGCACTGTAGGTGTAAGTGGTTTGATGGCAGATGCGATACTCCATTTTAAGCTTGGTTAAAAAACAAAAAATCAGTGATTTTACGGATTGACTTTACCACTTTATTGTAGTAGTAATTAAACAATTTCTCACTTCTCACATAAGAATCACTATGGTTTTTATCATTCCTATCATCTTCGGAGTAGTAGCAGTCGTCACTGCTGGCATGGGTATTGCCGCCTTGTTTGATGGTCTAGACAAAACTCAACAAGCCGAAGAAATTCGTGAAAAGGCCGAAAAGCGGTATCAATCCAAACAGAAACATGTTCAACTTACTGAAGAGCAAACTCGGAAGCAACTGAATGAGTATAATCTCATAAGAGTACAAATTAGAAAGGATACAGTAGAGCGCTTTAAACATCTTGCTGAGAAAATAAATCAAAAGGTCTCAGTTCGTGAACCTGAATTTCTTCAAGGCTTTGAAGAAGACTTTGAAGGAGCAACACCTCCTGAAATTAATAGCTATCGCGATAGCGATGCTAAAGCGATAATTAATATCGGTGCAACTCTCGGAGCAATGGGAGTAACAGCCGCAGGAGCTTTTAAAGGAGCTTTTGTGTTAGCAGCTTTAGTGGGAACAGCAAGTACAGGAACAGCTATTGGAACACTTAGTGGTGCGGCAGCAACAAACGCAACTTTAGCATGGTTTGGTGGGGGAGCACTGGCAGCAGGTGGAGGTGGTATGGCACTAGGCAGTCTTATCGTCGGTGGTGTTTCCCTTGGACTTGCCTTAATGGTGGGCGGCTTTATGTTCGGTGGCAAGGGAGAAAAGGATCTAACTCAAGCTGTTGAATATGAAGCGCAAGTAGATGCTGCGGTCGCCAAACATGATGCTTATATCCACTACCTTAAAGACGGTGTCCAACGGCAAATTCAAGAGCGAGAAAAGATTCTTAAGTTTCTTGATGATCATTGCCAAATAGCACTAAAGGATTTAGAAACAGCTATTCAGCAAGGGTTCAATATCCAACGGGATGCCGAGAAGTATCAGAAGGCGGCTCTTTTAGTCAAAGCACTGATGGAGATTATCCGCACACCAATTCTTGATCCAAAGGCAACGTAAATCCCGAACTCCCGAACACACCCGATTGCTAGCAGCCTATCGGTAGAGTCTAGATATATCTAGGAGGAAAAAATGCTTCAGAAGGAAAAAATGCTTCGCAGTCTGCCTGCGGGAAAAGCCGCCCTTAGCAGAGCGACAGGACCCTTTCTCAATTTAGTTTATTCTCTCGTTAACAGTTATCTAGAGTACCAACGGATTCAAGAGCAGGAAACTACGAAGCGCTTTCAAATTGAAGCTTGGAAGCAAATAACGCTTGCAGAGATTGAAAGCAAGCGACAAATTCTCATGGGCTACCTCAACCATTCGTTTAATGAGCGGGAGCGAAATTTCCAGCAACTCTTTGAACAAATTGATGAAGCAATTGCCCGTGGGGATAATCCTCAACTAGCTCTCCTTCTAGATACCCTCGTCAAATACGCTCAGACCAGCCCCTTTAGTCAGTTAGCCGATTTGGCACAGGTACAAGTGAACCTTGCTGCTCCTGACTATGTTTGGGAGTTTTAGCTCCCCACCAAAAAAGGAAGCCGCCCGAACTAATAACCGTTCAGGCGGGGTGTGGTGTGAGGAGTGAACGGAAACGTGCGTCTCCGCTATTTCTATTGTAGGGGACAGTTTCCAAATTGCCATAAGTAAATGGCGCAAAAAGATCAAATCCTTAGCTCATTGGCAGGAAGCGCCGCGCTCTTCCGAAGGGGAATCTTGGTACTCAATATACCGCTTCCACCGCTCCACCACTGGCAATCCATAGAACTGCCGCAGACAGACTTCAGGTTGTGAGTAAACTTGGACAGCGCCAAAACAGGATGTGGAGTGAACACTTTGCGGCGAGAGTCCCAGGTTGCGATCGCCCGCTTGAAACCAGGTCGTCGTGCCTTTGCAGTGGGATAGTTAGCGTATGCGAAAGCCTACCAAGACCGATGTGATCTTTGTGAAGAATCTGCAAGTCGCCAACATAACCCGCCGCTGCAAACCGAAGCTAGGTAAAGGTGGCGAGTTCTTACCCGACGGTCAGGCGGCAAAGTCTGGTCAAAAAAGTGGGTCTGGGGCATCAGCTCACTATAAAACGCGAAGGTGGAAAGACTGGAGAAGTCCGCCCTTTACGCAAAGCGTGAGGGTGTATGTCACCCATACCTCAGAGCCTCCCCCTGACAAAGCAAAAAGAGCCAGAAGCAATTTCTGACTCTTTGTAAAATGTTTTTTTGTAAAAAACAGCCTAACGGGTAGTGGCTGCCATTTTTTCTTCGGCAAGTTCCCTTAGGCTAGGGAATAAAAAGTGATTTTCTTCAACGTACTGCGCACCAAATAAGCCCTTTTCTGCCCAGAAGTAGCGATCAGTGGTGTGCTCATTCCGCTTAACAAGAAGTAAAGCGGGCGGAGTGATCCCCTTGGCTTGAATAAATTTTCGTGCCGCCGTTACGGGTTTATCTTCGCCACTTTCAATGCTATATTGAGGTACGCACTCAAGGATCTTGCGCCCTTCGAGACGCCGCCGGCTCTTCCGCTTCCGTCTTCTAGCCAAGTTGCCTTACCTCCTTTGCCTTCAAAGAACTGTTATTGAGTTTACAAAAGTCGCCCTTTAGTATATCTGGTGTATTCTAGAATTTCAACTTTCCTTAATTTATCGAAATACGATTTATTGATGGGACAACGATCCCTCCCTTGGGATCAACGCCTTGCTGATCCCAGTGCCCCCACTATAGCAAACTGTGCCACTTCAAAAAGTGGTTCCTTCAATTTGCCCCACAGCCAATGGGCTACCCTAGAGAACAACTGTCTAAGCTGCTGAATCCCAATGATGCTCCAACGCTTAGTGCAACGGGTTCTTGAAACCCTAGTATTCACTTCAGCCACTGAAAACCAAATTTCCCAACTGCCGTGGAAGTGGGAATATGACGGTGATGATATGGCTGCCCTTGGGAAATTACTAGAGGCCCTAGAGGCCAAGAACATTCAAACCCAACAGTAGGTGCTGCGGTCTGTTCTACAACTCCTGATCCTTGCCCTCAGCTACAGTGCCTTGGCTCTAGGGGGGGTGCCGCGGCTACGCATGAATCGAGCAACGATCGCCCTTGTGAGTGCCGCTCTTTTGATTGCCCTAGGAGCGATTGATCTGCCCAGCGCATGGCAAGCCATTGATCCCCAAACCATTGTGTTTTTACTGAGCATGATGATTGTTAATGCTTATCTGGGCTTTAGCGGCTTTTTTCAAATCGCAATGGTAACCATCGTGCGCTTTAGTGGCAGTCCCTTGGGATTACTGATCTTCCTCACTGGAGCAACGGGAATGTTGTCGGCGGTCTTTCTCAACGATACCCTTGCCCTTGTAACAACGCCTTTAACTTTGCGTATTACCCATGCTTTGGGCTTGAATCCAGTCCCCTATCTGCTGGCGATCGCCGGGGCAACGAATATCGGCTCCGTGGCTACCCTCAGCGGTAACCCCCAAAATATCCTTGTGGGGTCGTTTTCTAACCTAAGGTATCTTCAGTTTGCTCAAGTGATGGCACCTGTGGCGGTGCTGGGGTTAGGGCTGCAAGTGGCTTGGTTGTGGTGGCTCTACCCGGAGGTGCGATCGCGCCAGTCCTGTACATTGGCTACTCTCCAACCGGCGCAGGTGCAAAAAGGGTTACTCCACAAAACACTGATTGTCTCTGGGCTAATGTTTTTGGCCTTTCTGCTGGGCTTTCCCCTTGCTGAATCTTCTTTATTGGCAGCGGCTACTTTATTGGTGACCCGTCGTCTCAAGCCAGAGCGGGTTCTTGCTCAGGTGGATGGATCCCTCCTTATGCTCTTTGCCGGCCTGTTTATTCTCACCCGCTGTATTCAGAATTTTGATTTGCTGGCCACTTTGCGTCCTTGGTTGAACCAGCCATTGCCTTTAGTGATATTGACCACGCTGCTGTCAAACCTGATTTCTAATGTTCCCACGGTGTTACTTTTAGCGCAGTTTATTCCCAAAGGGGCCGATCAACTCTGGTACTTACTGGCAGCTACGAGTACCCTTGCGGGTAATCTTACGCTTTTCGGAGCGGTGGCCAATTTAATCACAGTTGAAGCTGCTGCCAGCTCTGGACGGCTTTCATTTTGGCAGCATCTGCGCTTTGGTGCTCCCCTCACACTTTTGACGCTGGCGATCGCCTACGCTTGGATTGTGAGTCAAACCTAGGGGCTTGATAGGGAGGCGGCTGCTTCAGAGGCGTTCTCAAAGTAGGCCACATCTGACTCAAGGACAAAAGCATCAGACTCTGGAATAAACTGCCCTTGACTGAGATAGCCGACACAGCCATTCATCAGGCTATAGACAAAAATGACACCGCCCGCTGAAATGGCCACAAGGCCACTGGCCAGCAGTAAGGAAAAATCCCGTAGGCGGTAGGCACCGTGGAGGAGTCGCACCGACCACAGCACCAATGCCAGTACCAGTAGAAGTAAGATAGCCATATGTAAACTATCTTAACAACTCTCAGGATTTTCCTCATCAATCTTTAGATTCTTCTAATAAATCTCTGTTAGCAGAGTGTCCTTGTCCGCTCTATGGTGCAGGTGAGGTTAGCGCCATACCAACCCACATGGGTGATTTCAGGTGTGTAAGCCTCTAGTACCCGCCCGGTGCGATCGCACATCGTTAGGACGTAATCACAGTGGGGACACTGGGTGTGACTCACGGAGCCATAGCGTTGACGGAGGGCTAATTTACCACAGTGAGGACAGTGAATCGTTTGCATCGTAACCATAGTTAAATAATCCTTAAATTATTTTTGATGGACACGAACTTGTGATAAAAACTGCTGCGCAAACTTATATTTCAAAACAACAAGACCAAAGAAATAGTATTGCGCAACATTAAGGGAATTTATAGGAGAGGACACTTTTTATTATGGATGGATTTCCTAGAGATGACAATGATCCCAATGTTAAAAAATGTGCTAACTAGATAGGGATCAACGAATTCAATTAACCCGCTCAAAAGAAAAGTTCTTCTTTTTTCTAAGAAGTGATTGACTTTTATAACAGCCCTTTTCCCAAGGATTAAATGGCATCCCATATCAACAAAACAGCATCATGGGTACCCTGCACTTTAGAAAAGCACTGTAATCTAAAGAAAGGATTAAGAAATGTATGAGGGTTGGGGGTGAAGGGGTTCAACTTTAGTCTCTTTGGTGCACTGATAGTGAGTTGGCTCCAGCCAGTCATGGCACAGGGTTCGCTGCAAGTGGTTTATCCGCCGCGAGAACACACCACCAGTGCCCAGCAAATTTTCTTTATTGGCACGGCACCGCCCCAGGTAATGGTGGCGCTCAATGGTCAAGTGATTGGCGATCGCTCTCCAAAAGGGCACTTTGCCCGCACAGTTCCCCTGCAACCCGGCTTGAACCACATCACGCTGCAGGCAGGAAATCAACGCCTTGATTTTGCCATTACCCGCACGGTGCCCCAAGTACCGACCACCTTACAACCCCTAGAGCCAACGGCCGATTTGGTGCGCTTGCCCAATGAAATTGTTTGCTTTACCGCTGCTGCTCCCAGAGATCGCTCCCCTACAGTCCAAGTGGGTCAACACATTTTGCCCTTAGAACCCCTCCCCCCTCAAGTGCAACTGCCCCCTAATCTCGCTGCGCTGATTGATCAAGCCGACCTCGTGACGCCGCGTCCGCCGCTGTACCGCAACTGCCTGCAACTTACCCAAGTGGGAGACTATGGCTCAATCCAGTGGCAATTTGAAAACCAACGCCAACGGGGTGCCCGCATTCGCGTAGTCGCGCCAACGCAGTTGCCAGTTGTCGAAGTAACCCGCTCCCCAGAAGGGGTTGCTCGCACTGGCCCCGGCACGGATTATTCACGGCTGACTCCCTTACCCATGGGAACGCGGGCACGGGTGCAAGGACAAACCGGGGATTGGCTGCATTTGGACTATGGGGGCTGGATCCGCGCCAATGAAGTGCGCTTTCTGCCGAGTGCTATGCCCACGACGGCTACAATCCGCAGTATTACCAGTCGCCGCCTAGCGGATTGGACAGAAATCCGTTTTCCCTTGGATGTGCCGGTGCCGATTTCCATTCAGCAGGGCGATCGCCAGTTCACGCTAACCTTGCACAACACAATTGCCCAAACCGACATCATTCGCCTCGATGCCGATCCTGTCATCCAACGCCTTGATTGGTACCCCCTTGAACCCCAACGGGTGGAGTATCGCTTTACCCTCCATCCTCGCCAACAGTGGGGCTATCGCGTGGCCTATGAAGGGAATCGACTGGTGCTGCAACTGCGTCATCCACCGCAACTGCAACAGGGCGCACAACCCCTGCGAGGCATTAAAATTCTCCTTGACCCCGGCCATGGTGGGTCTGCGGACTTGGGGGCACGTGGCCCCGATGGCACCCCAGAGAAGATCGTGACATTGGCGCTGGCACAAAAATTAGCACCTGAGCTAGAGCGCCTTGGCGCAACAGTCATTTTGACACGCACAGAGGATATTGATCTGGACTTGCGCGATCGCCTTCTGGCGATTGAATCAGCCCAACCAACCCTTGCTTTGAGTTTGCACTACAATGCCCTCCCCGATGCCGGCGATGCCCGCAATACTCAGGGGATTGGCGCATTTTGGTATCACCCCCAAAGTCATGGTCTCGCTGTTTTTCTAGAGGGGTATTTAAGTCGGCGGCTCAAGCGACAGTCCTATGGTGTGTTTTGGAATAACTTGGCTCTTACCCGTCCTGCGATCGCCCCTGCTGTGTTGTTGGAGCTGGGGTTTATGATTCACCCCGAGGAGTTTGAGTGGATTGTCAACCCCCAAGCCCAAGCTGAGCTTGCCCATACCCTTGCCCAAGGGATTCTCAGGTGGTTACAGCAGGCCACAGGAGACTAGTCTTCTAACAAATGATGGAGAGCTGCCGCCATCTCTGCGGTGGAAGTTGTTGCAGTGCCAAACTGGCGTACGACAATACTCGCGGCCAAATTGCCTAAAACCGCTGCCTCCCAAAGACTAGCACCCGCTATAATGGCGAGGGTTAAGGCAGCCACAACGGTATCCCCCGCTCCGGTTACGTCAAAGACATCGGTGCGGTTAAAGGCGGGCAAATGGTCAGGCGGAGCCTCCCGACTAAACAGACTCATACCGGCATCGCCCCGCGTAATCAGGATGTATTTGGCCCCTGTCAACGCCAGCAAATCTGCACCGGCGCGTAGCACCTCCGCCTCTGTGCGAATCGGGTAACCCACCGCTGCCTCCGCCTCCGGTAGATTTGGCGTGAATAGGAAAGCCCCGCGATAGCGCCCTAAATCTCGTTGGCTATCCACAATTGTGCGCTCATGTTCTAGGGCTGCCGCAATGACAGGGGGGTAAAAACGCCATCCCCATAGTCGGAGCAAACTACGGCATCAACGGTGCCCAACTGACAACGAATAAAAGCAGCAAGTGCCTCCTGGAGGGTTGGGGCAGGTAACGCATCGGACTTGCGATCTACCCGCACAATTTGCTGAGTCACCGATTGGCGAGCATGGCCAGAAATGCGTGTTTTGGTCACGGTGGGGCGATCGCTATCCCGGAAAATTCCTTGAGTATCAATCCCTGCCCCTTGAAAAATGCCACAGAGTGCCTCTCCCTGCGCATCTGTACCCACTAGACCAACCGCCTGCACCCGAGCACCCAACTTGGCCAGATTGTAGATGGCATTGGCACCGCCACCGGGGACTTGGCGGGTAAACTCATGGCGCAAAATTAGGACAGGGGCTTCCCGCGAGAGGCGCTCCACCTGACCCGTAAGAAATTCATCGAGAGTGAGATCTCCCACCACCAGTACCCGTGCCGAGGAAAAGGACTCCAGAAGGTGCAGGAGTCGCCCTTGGGACAATTGCAATTGCTGACGCAATTCTGGTGGTAGCATTTCATGTGTCCTCAGTTCCCGCTGATCCAGAATACTCCTGTGGGGGGACGTTGATGCGGCAGCAAAGG
>DVDZ01000134.1 GCA_015296025.1 Thermosynechococcus sp. M46_R2017_013 | reverse complement strand
CGTCAAGCAAAATTTGGATCGGTTATCCACCAAAATTTAAGCCCCCAGACACTTGATCAAACCTTAATGTTTTCTTCGTACAAGATTTTAGATCTATCGCCTACCTTAGATAGCTAAATACTCTGTGAGATTTAAGTGCTCAGCAAAATTTTATAGAAGCCTTTAATTAATCTCATAGTTTTTTGATATAAAAAGCGAGGTTAAGTATGGTGTCGAGTTCCAATCCTGAGCGAGAACGACTCAATCAAGTACAGGGTCAGACCAACCCTTGGAAATTTTGGGGACCCTACTTGAGCGAACGGCAGTGGGGCACTGTGCGGGAAGATTACTCCGCCGACGGCAATGCTTGGGAGTATTTTTCCCATGATCAGGCGCGATCGCGAGCCTACCGGTGGGGTGAAGATGGCCTCGGGGGCATTTGTGATGCCCAGCAGCGGCTCTGTTTTGCCCTTGCCCTCTGGAATGGTAACGATCCGATTCTCAAGGAACGGCTTTTTGGCTTGACCAACAATGAAGGAAATCACGGCGAGGACGTTAAGGAGTATTACTTTTACCTTGACAGTACGCCCACCCACTCCTACATGAAGTACCTCTACAAGTACCCCCAGGCGGCTTATCCCTACTTGGATTTGGTTACAACCAATCGCCACCGCAGCCGCTTTGAACCAGAGTATGAACTTTTAGATACGGGAGTCTTTGAGGGCGATCGCTACTTCGATATCTTTATTGAGTACGCCAAAGTAGCTCCCAACAACATTTTAATCCAAATCAGCATTCACAATCGCGGCAACGAAGCTGCCCATTTGCACGTTTTGCCCACCCTCTGGTACCGCAATACTTGGAGTTGGACACCGCGGAAGGTTCTCGCCAAACCCGAACTCAAGCAAATGAATGCAACACTGGTGCGGGCACGCCATGAGGAGCTAGGGGAATACGAGTTTACCAGCGATCGCCCTGTTCCTTTCCTTTTCACAGAGAATGAAACCAACTTTGAGCGCCTCTTTGGACAACCCAACACCTCACCTTACGTCAAGGATGCTTTCCACCGCTACCTCATCAATGGCGAACACAATGCTGTCAACCCCGGCAAAGTCGGTACCAAGGTGGCCGCTCACTATCAAATCACAGTTCCTGCCCAAGGGGTTGAAGTCATTCAACTGCACCTTGCACCTGCCAAAAGTAGCCCCCTCAGCTTTGGGAATGCCTTTAGCGATCGCCTCAACCAAGCCCGCACCGAAGCGGATCTCTTTTTTAATCACCTCATCCCCACTGAATGCACCGCTGACCAGCGCAATGTTGTCCGTCAAGCCCTTGCCGGCATGATGTGGACAAAACAGTACTATTACTACCCAGTCAAGCAGTGGCTCGAAGATCAAGCCGTTCCTTCGAATGTCGGGAAGCGCATTATTGCCCGCAATCAATCTTGGTTCCACCTTGAAAGTGCCGACATTATCTCCATGCCCGACAAGTGGGAATACCCTTGGTTTGCCGCTTGGGACTTAGCCTTCCACTGCTCGCCCTTAGCCCTCATGGATATGGACTTTGCCAAAGAGCAGCTCAAGCTAATGGTAAATGAACTGTATCTACACCCCAACGGTCAAATACCTGCTTACGAGTGGAACTTTGGGGATGTCAATCCTCCGGTTCATGGGATTGCCACATGGCAAATCTATCTCTTGGACAAAGCCATGAACAAAGGTAAAGGCGATTTGGCCTTTCTTGAGAGTGTATTCCACAAGCTAATGCTCAATTTCACTTGGTGGGTCAACCGCAAGGACTCCCTCGGCAACAATGTCATGGAGGGCGGCTTTCTGGGTTTAGACAACATTGGCGTCTTTGATCGCAGTGCCCCCCTGCCCACTGGTGGCGTTATTGAGCAGGCTGATGGTACAGCTTGGGTGGCCATGTTTACTCTTGACATGCTCTCTATGGCTCTGGAGTTGGCGCAGCAGAATCCCGTTTATGAGGATATGGCCTGCAAATTCTATGAGCATTTTGTTTATATTGCTGGAGCGATGGATCGCGCTGGTGTTCACAAAGATGAACTTTGGGATGAAAAGGACGGCTTTTACTATGACCTACTGCGGCTGCCCGATGGTCGCGCCCAACGCCTGAAGGTACGCTCGATGGTAGGATTGCTGCCCCTATGCACAACTGCAATTTTCTCGGAGGAATTGTTAGAGTCTCTACCCACCTTTAAGGAGCGTATTGCTGCCTTTAATGCCCGTCATCCTGAGCTTTTGACCAACATTAACCCCATTGATCGCCCAGGTGTGAAAAAACGGCGGCTGCTCTCACCCGTGAACGAGGTTAAACTGCGGCGGATTCTCACTCGGATGTTAGATGAGAGTGAATTTTTCAGTGACTATGGCATCCGTGCGCTCTCCCGCTATCACAATGATCATCCCTATATTTTTCAACTGGGTCGCGAAGCCTATCGCGTTAGCTACGAACCCGGTGAATCCACCACAGGTCTATTTGGCGGTAACTCCAACTGGCGCGGCCCTATTTGGATGCCAGTGAACGCTCTTTTGGTGCAAGCTCTACGCAAAATGTATGGCTATTACGGCAATGAGTTTACCGTGGAATGCCCAACGGGTTCAGGACGCTGGCTCAACCTCTGGGAGGTCGCGGCAGAAATTGCCCGCCGCTTGGCTAGCCTCTTCCTCAAGGATGAGTCGGGGCGGCGACCCGTCTATGGTGCCACCGAAAAATTCCAAAGCGATCCCCACTGGCGTGATCTCATTCTGTCTACGAATACTTTCACGGGGATAGTGGTGTAGGACTAGGTGCAAGTCACCAAACGGGCTGGACGGGGCTGATCGCACGAATTATTATGGCACTGAATGTTTTCGATGCCGAGGAAGTACTGGAGAAAGGATACTTAGCTGTAGTCTCAAAACGACTCGCGGCGTTAATCAGCACCAGCTAGCACCTGCTGAAGGCTTAAAAGAGTTTTTTTGAAAGGCGATCGCCCCTTTTTTGATTTCTTGATACCAAAATTGAACAACGGCTGTAAAAAATCCT